>USJT01000121.1 GCA_900555175.1 uncultured bacterium | reverse complement strand
TATGAAAGCAGAGTTCTTTATAATTCTGCTTTGGTTACCCCATAATGCATCTCCGGATATTATTTTTTGCCGGAGGTGCATTATAAAACAATACTTGTGAGGAATTTATGTTTGATAATGTAAAATCAGCAATAAAAGAACTTGCAAAAACAGCCGTAAAAAAGGCAGAAGAAGCTTTGGGAAGTAACAAAGGCCAAGAAAAAAAGAAAATGGCAATTAAATATATTATAGATAAACTTCCTGTCCCATTGATTATAAAGCCGATTATTGCCTTTTTATTTTCATCATTCATTGATGATGCGATTGAATTTGCTGTTGATTATATGAAAGGCCTTTAATCGTATTTGATTAAAGGGAAAATATGAGGAAATTATTTATGAACGGACAAAATATACAAAATATTTCATCCAATGCCGGTTATCAACAAGCGGCACAAGGAGTACAACAGCCTGTAAATACTAATCCTGAAGAGATTAAGCAAATGGCTGTAAATGATCTGAATACTATCAAAAATCTTGTACAAGCAGGTGTTATGACACAAGAACAAGGACAAAATTTAATGAATTATGTTACTCAAAAGGCGTTTGAAAAGTACACATTAAGTCAAAATAACAGTCAAATACCTGTTACAGGACAACCAATGACTACTCAAAATCAACTTCAAATGCAACCTCAAATGCAGTTAGGTCAGAGTAGTGTACCCCCTGAATTTTTCAACAGGGACGGTAGAATTGACGTTTATGATTATTTGAAAAACTCTAATGCAACTTTTGATGAGGATGAACTTTCAAAAATTTCTGCTCTTGTAGAAAAAATTGAAAACACTGCAATTGATAGATATTTGAAAGAATTACAACACGAAAAAACATTAAGCAATGAGAATGAAACCGCAAAACAGAGATTAAGAGCAAATGCTCAAAATTCAGGCTCTGACGGTTTAAATAATTTGGTTTATACTCGTGAACAAATCGGCAAAATGAGCGGCGCTGAATTTGCTAAGCATGAACGTGCAATTATGGATCAGTTGAAAAAAGGTCTTATAAAATAGCAATATTCAAAAATCTTTTAAGGGAAAACAGTCTTATAACGAGGCTGTTTTTTCTTAAAAGTGCAGAAAGGAATTTTATGAACTATTTAGAACTTATAAATAAATGTCTTGTTGAATTAAATTATAAGCAGGTAAGTGCTTTTTCAGAGCTTATAAAAAATGATCATAAAAAACTTAAAAATATTTTAAATGTTATAAACTTGGAAGTTTGCGGTTTTGAAAACTGGAATTTTCTTCTCAGAAAAAAAACTCTTGTTTTGCCTAAAAATACGGGAGAACTTGAAAATACCGTGGATGGTCGAATTGAAACATTAATGATTGACGGGGTAAAGTTTGATTACTATGAAGACTTTGAAAAATTCTTTATTAACTCTCAACCTCAAAATACGTATAGTTTATTTAATGATAAAATATTGCTTCCTATTTTTAATCAAGACAAAAATATAGAAATAATATATTACACAAAAAATTGTGTAAAAGCGTCTGATGATACCGAAAAATTGATGTTAGAGAATGCTGAAGATGTTTCACTTATCCCTGATCCTTTTGCAGAACCTATACTTGTGTATGGTGCTTGTATGAGGCTTAAGGGAAATCCGCAGCATGTAAGATTTAATTATTGGTACAGCATGTATAAAGATGCTTTAGCAAACATGCGTTCTCGAATATCTCCGACAATGGATTCAGCACCTTCTGTAAAAATCCATAGAAGGTAATTAAATCAACGTTTTACGCTTTATTTAATAGAGGTTATGTGTAAAATTTTGGGCAAAAAAAACAGGAAGTTTAAAATTCATTTTCCCCTCCTGTTAAGATTTACACTAGCCGAAATATAAATAGCATGATTATTATACAATTTTTTTTCAAAAATTTCAAATTATACAAAGAATTGTAACGAAAACTACATAATTAGTACTTGAAAAATGAAACAATTAACTAACCAACAAAAGAAATTTGTTACTGAATATATAAAGACTCTTAATGGTGAACTTTCGGCCAAGAATGCCGGTTACAGGTCAAAAGATTTGAAGGATACTGCAGCAAGATTGTTGTCTGATAATTTAATAATAAAAGAAATTAAATTTCAGTTAAAAAATCAGATTAATTCTTTGAGAGTTAATAAGGGGTATGTAATTCAAAAGCTTTTGCAAATAGCTGAATTTTCTTTGGAAGAGGAGGATATCCTTGATAAAGAAGGATGTGTTACAGGGAAAAAGAAACTTCGAGATACATCGGCAGGATTAAAAGCTCTCGAAAGTTTATGTAAATATTTGGGCTTTAACACTAATCAGGAGGAAGAGGAGTATAAATCCGCAAAGATTATTACAATTTCAAATTTAGATGACAATAAAATTTAATTAAAAGGAGTAAATTTTATGAAAAATAGTGATGATGAAGAAAGACTATTAAATAATGCTTCTTTAGAAGAGCTTATAAAAATGAAAATAGAGCGGGAATTTATGAGTGATTTGAAAAAATCAAAAGAGAAAAAGGTTGCAAAAGTTTATACTGATATAAAAGATTTACCTAAAAATAAAATTTTTTCAAAAGCTTCTGTATTCCGTTATTTTAATCGTAAGACAATGAATGAGACATTTGTAAACGGAGTTCAGGCAGATGCACTAATCGGACTTCAAAATAATGTCAGAGAAAAAATGCTAAATGGCGAATTGAATGCCTTTACAACAGATGATGCTTATATAAAATTTGAGAAAGCGGTATTTTAATGGCTGTATTTACAAATCCTTATAATAGTCCTGCTTATTTTGAGCAGGCCTTATTTTTATATACAAAATATTTGCGTTGCATGGAAGATGATTATGCTTTTGACGGGTTAAGTGTATATGAATATTTTTCCAAACTCGTAAATAGAACATCTCCTCTGTTTTTTGTGATTGTAGAGGGCGATATTGTGAGCGGATTTGTATATCTTGATAATATTATCGGAGATAGTGAAAGAATGCACAGTGCAGAATTGATAACCTGTTTTGACAAACGATTTTGGGGAAATTATACAAAAATTTGTGCAAGATTTTTCCTTGATTATTGCTTCAAAACGTATGGTTTTCAAAAAATTAAAGCACTTGTTTATCCCGATAATTTCCGAGTAAAAACTCTATTAAAAGAATCCGGTTTTGAAAAAGAAGCATTGTTAAAAAATGAAACTTTAAGAAAAGGAAAATTACAAGATATAGAAGTTTATTCTTTATTTAAAAACAATTAAAGCTAATTGACAAAGGTGGTAAAAATGAAAATAGAAAAAGAAGATTTGACACAAAATCTTTCCGATACGGAAGAAAAATTTTTGGTTGCCAATATAATTGATAAATATGATAGATTTAATGAGCAGCGAAGCTCTCAATTATCAGATATAAAACTTGTGCGTGATGCTATATACAATTCTGATATCCCTAAAATTAACGGCTGGGATAACAAGGTTGAATTGCCTGATATTTATGAGCTTGCGCAAACTTTAAAATCTCATATCAGTGAAAATTTGTATTCTCATCCTGATGCGATGTTTGATGTCTCAGGTACAACTCCGCAAACTCAAAGTTATGCAAACAGACAAAAAGCTATGCTTGTAAATACTTTTGAACAGATGCACATAGAAGATGAGATAGAAAAAGTTATAGACGGAATTGTGGAAACTGGCGAAAGCACTCTATTTGTCGGCTGGGAAACAAAAATAAAATCAGTAAGACGTGCTCAAACTTTGGAAGAACAAATCCTAAACCCTGATAAAAAAGGTTTTGTAATAGATGACAAAGTTATTTATGACAACGCAAAAGTCAAGCATATAAAATCGGAAGATTTCGTCTTTGATAAATATAATCGTGATAATTGGGATAAATGTGCAAAAATTTATAAAACATATTCAACAATAGATGAACTTTATTCGGATAAAGCCAATAATTTTTTGGATGATATTAAATTGGAAGTATTGAAAGGAGTGGTGGCATCTAACAAATTACAAAATAATGATGAGCAAGCTGTTGAAGGAAACAAAGTCGAAATTTTAGAATTTTGGGGAGATATCGAGCTTTCTGACGGAACTTTGTTAAAAAACTGGTTGATAGTTGTTGCTGCAAGGCGTGAGATTATCCGTTTTGAAAGTAACCCTTTTGTGATAAATCCTTTTATTCACGCAAATATAATAGAATCCCCTCAAACAGGTCGAGGTATTTCTCCTTTGCGTGTGGCTTTGATATTGAACAGTTTGGCATCTACTATTTTAAATAAACAGATAGATGCCTTAGCCTTAATGATAAACCCTCCATATCTTGCACCAAAAGGATGCTTTAAAGGTCAGCAGGATGTAAAACCGGGTAAAATTATTGAATACGATGCGGCTTTAATGCCTACGGCTCCGACACCTTTATCTTTTGATAAAGCCATGGTAGGGTGGGATTTCTTGAACTACTTTAAATCAACAATTGAAAGTGCAACAGGAATTTTCAAAAATATGGCAGGCAATCTTCAAGCAGCCGAACGCACTGCAACCGAATTGAATTATTCTGTGAACGGACAAGAAGCCCGATTAAATATGATTTTGGATTCTATAAACAGAAAGATTATAGTTCCTATGGTTGAAAAAACTGCAGAAATCATATCATATTTTAAGCTGGGGAAAGAACTTATTGGCGTAAATGACAGAGGCAAAACAAGCTTTATGGAAATTGATGATAATGTAAGAAATGCAAATTACGTATATCGTTATGGAGATAGAAAAGCTTCTTTTGAACGAAAGATGAGATTAAAAGAACTTTTTGAAGTTGTT
>USJT01000120.1 GCA_900555175.1 uncultured bacterium | reverse complement strand
ACATAATCAAGAGTCCATGGTGTATTGTGAGGCGGTTTTGTCCGCCATTCAAGTCGTCTTGATTGTCCTAATGTTTTATGTGATTTGAATTTCCAGTGTTTATATAATTTTTTCTTGTCATTTGCCAAATCTCCCCATACAATTCCTAAATCCATAAGACAAATATCATCAAATTGGTTTCTCATAACATCTCTGAACCAAAAGTTTGTGTTTTTTGTAACAACAAGACCTGACAGTGTATATTTCGCTTGTGGGGATAGTGCATATAAGCCTTTTTCACCGTAGGCTTTTATATATTTTTGATTTTCTAAATTTATTTGTATAGGATCATTTGATGTGTTTATTTTTTGAGTTGAAGTTGCAGAAATTTTTGGAAATGAATACTTAAGTCTAAAAAGTGCATCTCCTAATAAAGAATTAAAAACTATTAGTATAAATAAAATAAGACATATTTTGCAGAAAATATTCCAAATTTTGTTAAAATCCATTAAACTCCTTATGCAACAACACTTTCATCACAAACTTTTGTCGGTAGAGTAAATCCAAATGTTGAACCTTTACCTAATTCTGATTCTACAAATACTTTACCGTTATGATATTTTTCAATAGTTTGTTTTACAAGGTGAAGTCCAAGCCCTGTACCTTTAATAGTGTGTATATTGTTTTCCACTCTGTAAAATCTGTCAAAAATTTTCTTTTGATGTTCAGGTGCAATCCCGCAGCCTTGATCAGAAACTGTTACGACTACATCATCGCCGTCTTTTTTCAACTTAACTTTAATTTCGCCGTTATCTGGTGAATATTTTATTGCGTTTGATAGAAGATTTGTTAAAGCCCTTTCTATTCCGTCATAGTTAAATAAAAATTCCGGAATGTTTTCTTCTTTTTCTACGCTTATTGTAAGATTATGTTCTTTAGTTAGTGCCTGAACTTGATTTACGCAATTATCAATAACTTCATAAATGCTGTTTAAAGATTTTTCCATATTGGCATTTGCTTCCATTCTTGAAAAATCAAGTATATCATTAACCATTCTGTTTAATCTTATAATTTCTTGATTTATTGTTCCGATAAATTCTTTTTGAGTATCATAATCAAATTCGTTGCCGTAATTGTATAGGGTGTCTATATAGCTTCTCAATACGGTAACAGGAGTCCTTAATTCGTGAGAAACATTTGAAATAAATGTTGAACGCATAGCATCCATTTCAGCTTCTTTTGTCATATCTATAAGAACGATAATATAACCGACATATTCTTTGTTGCGAGTGAACATCGGAGATATAATTGATTTTATTACACGTTTGTCAACCTGAATATTAAATTCAAGCGGTTTATTTTCCATAACATCAATAGGGGTGTCTTTAAATTCTTCAATTTTATCTTTAAAGCAATGGTTGCCTTCTGTGTCAATGTAATCTTGAATTTTAACATTCATCATTTGATTTTCGTCAAGTTCAAGAAGCTTGTGGGCGTGATTGTTTATCAATACGACATTATCATTGTTATCACACACGATAACACCGTTTGCAATACTCATTAATACAGCTTCAAGCTTGTTTCTTTCAAGTGTAAGCTGCTCGATATTTTGTTCTTCATATATATGAAGTCTGTTAGACATATCATTGAAGGCGTTAAAGAGTTCTTTAACTTCAGAGCTAACATCTTTATCTTGAATTTTGTAACCGAATTCTCCTGTTGAAATTTTTTGAACACCTTCATGCAAAATTCTTAATTCTCTGGTAATAAGATACGTGTTAATCAAAATTACGAAAGCGAAAACAACCCAAGCAACGGTGAAAACAAACAGTAAAGATGCCCTTGTTGTCGTTGAAATTTGACTTATAATATTACCGGACAAGCCGACTGTAACAGAGCCTGTATTAGAACCGTTTGAGGTTATCATCGGCGAATTTACAATTATATTCGGGCTTTTGGATGACGCTCTTGTGCCTGAATTAGCTCTATATAAAAGTTTGCCGTCAGAATCTCTGAATTCGATAAATACAATATCGCTATGTGCTTCTACAATTTTATCTGCATGAGATTTTAAAATATCTTTTGAAGGTTTATTAGCCAGTTCTGCACATTCTATTGCAAGTGTTTTTGAAACAATTTGTCCAAAATTTTGATAACCTGCATTTAATTTTTTTTGAATATTAAAAATTGCAAATATTGCTATTAAAACAATAAGAATTGTACTTAAAATAAGCCCTGATATTATTAAACGGTTTTGAGTTGTTAAGCTTATCTGTTTCTTATTCATACTTCTGATTATACCATTATATTATCATTCAAGCAAATAATATATTTATGTAAATTTCTATTCTACAATGTCTGCAAGACTAAATTTGATAATTTTGCTTAAATGTTCAAGTCTTATTTCAACTTGGTAACCGATTTTTCCTGCGCTGAAAATTATTGTGTCAAAATTTTCAGCACTTTTATCGATTGTAGTTGTAAAGAATTTCTTCATTCCGATAGGGGAGCATCCGCCGTGGATATATCCTGTTAAAGGTAAAAGCTCTTTTGATTTAAGCATTTCGATAGATTTTTCACCAACTGCTTTTGCTGCCTTTTTCAAATCAAGTTCTTTTGCAACAGGAAGCATAAAAACATAATTCTTTTTTGATTTGCTGACTGTTACAAGAGTTTTAAAAACTTTATCCGGGTTTTGGTTTAATACTGAGGCTACTTCAACACCGCTTACAGCATCAGTGCCTACATAGCAGTAGTGATTGTAATTAATTTTGAGCTTATCAAGCTCACGCATAACATTTGTTTTATGTTCCATAATATTTACTATCCGCGTGCGCAAATTGTTCTTGCAGCGTGAACTCCTGATGCTGATGCTTGGATAAGTCCTCTTGTTACACCTGCACCGTCACCGATTGCAAAAAGATTTTTTACGCCTTCTGTTTCCAATTCGTTTGTAAGTTTAACTCTTGCTGAGTAGAATTTAACTTCAATACCGTAAAGAAGGGTATATCTTGAAGCAGTTCCAGGACAAACTTTGTCTAATGCTTGTAACATTTCAATAATACTTGTCATTTGTCTGTATGGAATTACAAGGCTCAAATCTCCAGGAGTAGCGCAAGCTAATGTTGGTCTGATTGTGCTTGCCTTAATTCTTTCAGGAGTTGATCTTCTGCCGTCAAGCAAATCTCCGAAGCGTTGAACTAAAATTCCACCACCAAGCATATTGGCTAGTCTTGCAATATGTTGACCGTATTGGATAGGTTCTTTAAACGGCTCTGTGAATTTTTCACTTACAAGTAATGCAAAATTTGTGTTATTTGTTGTTTTTTCTGCATAACTGTGACCGTTTACAGTTGATATGCCGTTATAGTTTTCTTGAACAACTTCACCATTCGGGTTCATACAGAAAGTTCTGACTTCATCTCCAAATGTTGGTGAGTTATAGATTAATTTGGATTCGTATAATTTATCAGTTAACGGTTCAAATACAGGAGCCGGAAGCTCTACTCTGACCCCGATATCTACTGCATTATTTACCATTCCGATTTTATGTTTTGCAAATTCTTGAGTAAGCCAATCTGCACCTTCTCTGCCAGGAGCAATAATTGTATATTCTGCAGAAATTGTTTCACCATTATCTAAAACAATTCCTTTAACCTGTTCGCATTCAACGATTAATGATTTTGCGGAAACATCATTTATTATTGTAATTCTTTCATTTAAGTAGTCTTGCATATTCTTAAGTACATTTAAACTTCTTTCTGTACCTAAGTGTCTTACAGGAGAATGTACGAGTTTTAATTCTGCAAGAACTGCTTGGCGTTCAAGTTCTTGGAAAACTTTCATATCAGTTCCGAAAACTTCATCAGTCGCACCAAAATCAAGATATAATTGATCTGCATAAGCGATTAAATCTTCAACATGTTTTCTGTCCATATAGTCAACTAAATGACCACCGACATCAGGAGTAAGTGTCAATTTCCCGTCAGAAAAAGCTCCTGCTCCGCCCCAGCCGCATAGCAAACCGCATTTTTTACAAGTTGGACATTTTTCGTAGCCTTCACGAAGCAGACATTTTCTTTTTTCAATTCTTTGTCCTTTTTCGATTAAAACAACTTTCCAATCAGGTTTTAATTTTGTAATTTCAAGTGCTGCAAATATTCCTGCAGGTCCTGCTCCAATGATTGCTACATTATACATTTCATATCTCCATTTATGTTTCCAAACAGTTGTAGTATAAATTAAACAAGATTTTTTTTAAACTGTTTGTAAGTATTTGTTAAGAGTTTGCAGGTGTGAAGGTTATTTTGTCTATATTCATTTTGAAATTGCTTTGAGCATATTTGCCGTTGCTTGTCATGTGAATATTTAATTCCATAGGTTTGCCGATTTTTTGCTTTGTAATGTTGTCGAAAGTCTCTCTCAGACGTAATTTTGTTGAGCGAATAAAGTTCGCAATCGTAAAACCGTAATTTCTTTTTGCAACTTGTAAATCAAAACTGTTAGGGATTTTGCGTGATTTGCAAATCTGTTGTTCTTGCCCTACCGCTTTGCCTAATTCTCTTAATCTTTTTGCTTGATCACCAGTGAAAAGGTAACTTTTTGTCTTATCTACAATACATCTGAAATAATCAGACGGTTGCATTTTCTTTTTTTCTCCTTTCAGGTTTGGATAACCTTTAAGACCGTAATGAATAGAATAATCAGGATCGTGTTTTGCAAATTCTTTTATAATATTAAATTTTTTCTGATCATCACCTGCAGGGCCGGCAAGAATAGATGAAAGCTGACGACAAGCTGATCTAATATTTTTTTGATTAAAGGTTTCCATTCCGTCAATATGAACTCTAAGCGGAAT
>USJT01000119.1 GCA_900555175.1 uncultured bacterium | reverse complement strand
TTCTCGACAAAACTTTCAAAATCGGAGCATCAACCTTTTTCCAGATAAATCCCAAAAGTGCTAAAAACATATTCAAATACGTTAAAGAAGAAATTTCAAAGCATGACAATCCGACAATCTTAGATACTTATGCAGGAATTGCAACTTTTGGAATAACAGTAAGCGATATAGCAAAAAAAGTTGTAAGCGTAGAAGAAAATAAAGAATCAATAGAAAAAGCAAAAGAAGTTTTAGATCAATTAAATAATGATTGGGATGGAGAAGTAGATGATTGTAGAACTTCACTGTGCCGACACTACAAAATATTTGAAATCTATAAAAAAGAGCTTTGATATTACAATTCTCGACCCTCCTCGCAAAGGCTGCACAAAGGAATCTCTTGAAGAAACTCTAAAACACACAAAAGAAAAAATTATTTATGTAAGCTGCAATCCTGCAACACTTGCTCGTGATTTAAAATATTTGTGTGAAAAAGGCTGTACAGTAAAAACCATACAACCTTTTGACATGTTTTGTCATACCTATCATATAGAAAATGTTGCAATTATTGAGATATAGGTTTATATTCTTCCATGAATTCACGCAAACCATTTTCTAACATATCAAGGTTTTTATAATTTTTTGTTTGTTTAAAATCTATTTTTGCACGCTTACTTGGAGGTAATGCATCAAATTTTCCTCTATATAATGTTTTTAAAGACTTAAACAAATTGTTAACTGTATCAATACCTTCTTGAGTGAAAGTTATAGGAGTGGCTGAAACATTTCTGCTACCCAAAACATCACGTTCTAAAGCTTGCTTATATAACTGTCTTGTAACTTTATGAAACTCAGCCTGAATAGCTTTGATAATTTGTTTAGCACCTTCATCGCTTCTCAAGCCTTTTTCTTTATAAGCTCTGAAATTTTCATATATAAGTTTATGTTCTTTATTTTTAAAAGCAGCATAATTTGGGCCAGGCAAAATCAACAATTCATAAAGATTGTTACCCTTTTCAAAACGCATCTGAACATCTTCATACCCAGAAGGCACTGCATTTTTACCAAACCTTACATCAATATCGTCAACCATTTTGGGAAAACCGTCACTGTTCAATACGATATTTCCGTTTGAATCTTCAGCAAAATTCTTTGCAATTTTATAACCTTTTTTGTTCATTGCTTCAATAATTTTAGTGTAATTTTTATCAGCATCCGGTAAAAACATTGTAGCTCTTACACCATCTCTGATTACACCTTTATAACCACGTTCTGAAAATTGATCACTTCTGCTTGATAATTTTCCTAAAATAGATTTTAATTCTTTTGTAGAACTTTTGTTCGCATCCATAATAAAAGACGCACCCGGAACTTCTACCGCAACTCTTTGCAAGTCTGCTTTATAAGCTTCGGCAAGTTTTCTGTTACTGTGTACAAGAAAATCTCCAATATGAGTTTTTTTATTTTCAGGAATTTCATCATTCTTGATTTTTGTATAAGTTTTTCTGCTGGACGATACAAAAGTATCTTCTTTTGGAGCACGCTCTAATGGAGAAGAAACATTTGACTGCAATCTTTTTTTATATTTTTTTGAAGCAACATTAACCCCATCAACTACATTTTTAGCCTTTGGCTTAGTTTTTGGGACTTTACCTAAATTACTCAAAACTTTTTCACTTAATTTAATCATACACATAACTCCGTACAAACTTATATTTATAAAAACATCATTATGAAATTAATTGCCTAAAATGAGGTAAATTATTACGAAAATGATACAAGGGTGATTATAAATCATTAATTATTTTTTGTCAAAAAATTTTGTTTGTATTAAAATTAAAACGTATAGTTATTAAGTAAATTAGCGCATAAGATAAGGAGGTTTTTAATTATGCCAGGAAAAACTATAACAGTTGACGGCAACTACGCTGCAGCGCATATTGCTTATGCCTTAAGCGAAGTTTCCGCAATTTATCCTATCACTCCTTCATCTACAATGGGTGAATGGATTGATGAATGGGCGTCTCAACACAAAAAAAATATCTGGGGCGAAGAAGTAAGAGTAGCTGAAATGCAATCAGAAGCTGGTGCTGCAGGTGCTGTACACGGTTCTTTAGCAGCAGGTTCATTAACATCTACTTATACAGCTTCTCAAGGTTTGCTATTAATGATTCCTGTAATGCACAAAATGGCAGGCGAAATGTTACCACACGTAATCCACGTAGCAGCTCGTGCAATTGCAGCTCAATCATTAGCAATTTTCGGAGATCATTCAGATGTTATGGGTTGCCGTAACACAGGTTATGCAATGTTAGCAGCTAACTCTGTTCAAGAAGAAATGGATTTAGCTTTGGTTGCTCACCTTGCTACATACAAATCTAAAGTTCCATTCTTGCAATTCTTTGATGGATTTAGAACTTCTCACGAAGTACACAAAATTGAAGAAATTTCTTACGAAGATATTGCAAAATTAGTTGAACCAAAATATATCGAAGAATTCAGAAACAGAGCAATGAGACCTGAAGCTCCTATTTGTAAAGTTGGTGCTCAAAACACTGATGTATACTTCCAAGGTCGTGAAACTGTTAACAAATACTATGATGCAGTTCCTGACATTGTTCAAGAATATATGGATAAAGTTGCAGCTGTAACAGGCAGACAATATCACCCATTTGATTATGTTGGTGCTCCTGATGCAACTGATATTATCGTAGCAATCGGTTCCGGTTGTGAAACTATTGAAGAAACAATCGAATACTTGAATGCTAAACGCGGTACTAAATATGGTTTAGTTAAAGTTAGATTATACAGACCGTTCGATGTAAAACGTTTCTTAGCTGCTGTACCTTCAACAGTTAAACGTGTTACTGTTCTTGACAGAACAAAAGAACCTGGATCAATCGGTGAACCATTATACTTAGACGTTGTTGCAGCTATGGAAGGTAAAGATGTTAGAATTATCGGCGGTCGTTACGGATTAGCTTCTAAAGAATTCACTCCGTCAATGGTTCTTGCAGTTTACAAACACGCTGAAAACAATGGTTTCCACGGATTCACAGTTGGTATCGAAGACGATGTAACTAACAGATCATTAAAAATTGAAGAACATATCGTTACTGAACCTGAAGGAACTACAAATTGTATGTTCTGGGGACTTGGTTCAGACGGTACTGTTGGTGCTAACAAAAACTCAATTAAAATTATCGGTCAATATACAAACAAAGATGCTCAAGCATACTTTGCTTATGACTCTAAAAAATCATTTGGTGTAACTGTTTCTCACTTGAGATTCGGCGACAGACCAATTAAATCTACATACCTAATCACAGCACCTGACTTTGTATCTTGCTCAGCTCACGCATACATCGGCAGATATGACTTGTTGAAAGGTATTAAAGAAGGCGGTACATTCTTACTAAACAGCCCATGGTCAAAAGATGAAGCATTCTCTCACTTAACAAGAGATATGCAAAAAACTATCATCGATAAGAAAATCAAATTCTACAACGTAGATGCTGAAAAACTTATTGAACAACAACCTGGCTTGCGCGGTAAAGGTGCTAACACAGTAATGATGGTTGCATACTTCAAAGTTTCAGGAATTATTCCGTTTGATCAAGCTCTTGAAGGCATGAGAGAAATGACTAAGAAAACCTTTAAGAAAAAAGGTGATGATGTTGTAAACATGAACTTAGCATTAATCGATGCAGCTGTTGATGCAACTGAAGCAGTTACAATTCCTTCATCATTAGACGGTGTTTGCGCTGCTGAAGATTTGAAATTAATTCCTGATAACGCAGATGACTTCGCTAAGAAAATCATTGAACCTTCAATGAGACAAAAAGGCGATGATATTCCTGTATCAGCAATGTCAATTGACGGTGTTATCCCAACAGGAACAGCTTGCTTAGAAAAACGTGGTATCGCACCTCGTGTTCCTCATTGGAATTCAGAATTCTGTATTCAATGCGGAATTTGTGCATCAGCTTGTCCTCACGCTGCTATCAGAACAAAACTTATGGAAGCAGATGATTTGAAAAATGCACCTGAATCATTCAAACCGGTAGATGCTAAACCAAATGATCACGGTGAAAAATTCAAAGTACAAGTATATTGCAAAGATTGTACAGGTTGCGGCGTTTGCTTAGATCAATGTCCAATGGCTAAGAACCCTGAAAAAGCAGCTTTAACTTGGTCTTCAATCGAAAAAGAAGAAGCTGCAGGTGAAATGGCTAACGAAGACTTCTTCGATGCATTACCTGATAACGTAATGGGTAAAAACACTACAAAAACTATTAAAGGTGCAATGCTTAGAAAACCATTATTTGAATTCTCAGGCGCTTGTGCAGGTTGTGGTGAAACTCCATACGTTAAATTGGTTTCACAATTATTTGGTGAAAACGTAATCGTTGCAAACGCAACAGGTTGTTCATCAATCTATTCAGGTACATTCCCAACAATTCCTTACACAAAAACAAAAGAAGGAAGAGGTCCGGCTTGGGCTAACTCATTATTCGAAGATAACGCTGAATTCGGTTTCGGTATGAGATTAGCTGTTGACCAAAACAGAGCAACTTTGAAATCTTACGTAGAAAAAGTTCTTTCTAACGAAAAAACTCCTGCTGATTTGAAAGAAGCTCTTGAAGGTGCTATGGCTCACTTCGACAATTCAAAAACTGAAGAAGCTATTAAAGCTCAAGATAAAGCAAAAGAAGCTCTTGCGAAATATGCTGATTGCGGATGTCCTGATTTAGCAAAAGTAAGAGAACTTCAAGACTACTTCACAGATAAATCTGTATGGATTATCGGTGGTGACGGTTGGGCTAACGATATCGGTTACGGCGGTATTGACCACGTTCTT
>USJT01000118.1 GCA_900555175.1 uncultured bacterium | reverse complement strand
GATCCTCAAATATTAGTATATGTAATGGTAGATAGTGCAAAAGTCGGTGCTATTTGGGGGAACACAGTTGCAGGGCCTGTATTCCATGAAGTTACAACCCAAGTTGCCCGAATACTTAATATTAAACCTGATAAAATTGCACCAGCTAAAACACAATATAAAAAGGAGATATAAATGAAACTTGACGAACTTATTGAATATTTAGACTACAAAGATTTAATCAACTTTAAAAATATTGATATCACAGGAATTTCTTACAATTCAAAAACAACTAAAAAAGGCGATATCTTTGTATGTTTGGTAGGCGAGCACACAGACGGACACGAATTTGCACTTAGCGCAATCGAAAACGGTGCAGCAGCCCTTCTTGTAGAAAGAAAAGTTGAAGGGACAAAAGTTCCGCAAGTTGTAGTATCTTCTACAAGACACAAAATTGCAGATATTGCAGACAGATTTTATTCAAGCCCTTCTAAAGGTATAAACCTTATCGGAATAACAGGTACAAACGGAAAAACAACAGTTACACACTTAATCCAAAAAATCTTTGAAGAAAACGGGCAAAAATGTGCATTAATAGGAACTCTGGGTTATAAATTATCATCAAACGGAGAATACAGAGATGCAAAACATACAACACCTCAAGCTCCTGAATTGCAAGCTACATTGAGAATGATTAAAGATGTAGAAAAAATTGATAATGTCGTAATGGAAGTAAGTTCACACGCTTTAGATCAAAACCGTGTCGGCGGATGCAGATTTAACGGTGCCGTATTCACAAACCTTACTCAAGACCATTTGGATTACCACATTACAATGGATAATTATTTCAAAGCAAAAGCTCTTCTTTTTGAACACTTAAAAGAAGGTAATTTTGCAGTAATAAATGCCGATGATGAATATGGCGACAGATTTATAAGCGTAGTACCTAAAGGAGTAAAAGTTTTCACATACGGTGTAAAACAACAAAGCGATGTTATGGCAAAAGACATTCAATTTTCACTTAACGGTGCAGAATTTACCTTAGTAACAGGTGATCACATAAATTCGACAGGTTCAAAAGAGTATAAAGTAAATCTTCACATGAACGGAATGTTCAGTGTATATAATGTTCTTGCAGCAATTACAACAGGCTTGGCACTTGGAATTGATATTGAAATTGCACTAAAAGCTTTGCAAAACGTAAAAGGTGTTGCAGGCAGATTTGAAGTTGTTGTCAAAAAACCTTTAGTAATCGTTGATTACGCACACACACCGGACGGATTGGAAAACGTATTAAAATCTGCAAGAGAAATTACACCAAAAGACGGCAAACTAATATGTTTATTCGGCTGTGGCGGTGATAGAGATGCGACAAAACGACCAAAAATGGGAGCTATTGCAGAAAGACTTGCAGATAAAATAGTTATAACAAGCGACAACCCAAGATCAGAAGATCCGCAAGCAATAATACCAGATATTATAGCAGGTTTGAAATCCGTAAATACAGAAAGCGTAATTGTAGAACCTGACAGAGGGACAGCAATCGGGCTTTTAAAAACAATAGCTAATAATAATGATGTTGTCCTAATTGCAGGAAAAGGTCACGAAGATTATCAAATACTAAAAGATAAGACAATACATTTTGATGACAGAGAAGAAGCAAGAAAAGTATTTGAAGGAAGTGTAATTTAAAAAAGAGAGGCAATTGCCTCTCTTTTTTACCAAGGATAATCTTTTTCTATTTTCCAACCATCATACATTATCAAAGCTGTGCAATAATTCCCGTAAGAATTCTTGTTACACGAATTTCCTCCATTATTTTTCAAATAATCACGGTTAAATCTTCCAGCACTCCACTCAGGAGTACCAGGTCCACCATAAGGCTGCAGTCCATATTTATTAGATAATACAAAGTAAAATACATCTTTGCCTAATCTATTTGGTCTTTTTAAACCATTTACATCAACCCCCATATATGCATTGTTTGAATTTACATGTCCTCCTGAAAAAATTAAGATCATACCATCATTAATGATAACATAACGATTATTATAATTGGAAAATATACCATCTCCATTAGCTCCGGCACCATTTAATCTTGTATAATTTCCTTTTCCTATTAGAGTTGGCATTGAACCAACATCAAAATATTGAATATATTTTTCAAAATAATCTTCCCACAATCGAGTTCCATTTATATTATTCAAAGCCCACATATCAACGCTGCCATTTTCTTGGGATGAAAAGACAATAGCTTGTTGCAATATACTATAAGCCTTCTTTAACTGTGTTACAACAACTTCTTTTTGATAATTTGCATATAAAACAGGCATTGTCATTGCAGCAACAACACCAATTATACCTAGAGTAATTAAAACCTCAGCCAAGGTAAATGCATAATATCTATGCATATCAAATATTTTGCGAGTAAAAGAAGAGCTTACCCCCCCCCCCCGACTTAACATTCCCTAACAATCTCTTCATAAATAAGCTCCTTTCTATTCTTTTGTTAGTTTAACATTTTTTGTTAATTTTTTCAACTTGTTGATGTATAATTGGAATATGAAAACCAAGTTATTAATAGAACAACATTTCCACGGATGCTTTGGAATTGACTTTAATACCGCATCAGTTGAGGATGTTTTATATCTTTCAAAAGAAATTTTAAAATACGGAATTGGCGGAATTTTCCCGACAATCGTAACCGATACTGTTGAAAATACAAAACACGCAATTGAGGTTATAAAAGAGGCTTCTAAAAAGCAAACCTCTGATATGGCTCGTATTTTAGGAATACATTTGGAAGGAATATTTCTTAATCCTGAAAAAAAAGGAATTCACGATTCCAAACTTTTCCTAAAACTTACTCCCGAAAATTACAAACTTATAGAAGATGATTTTATAAAAATTGTAACCCTTGCCCCTGAATTAGATGAAGGATTATTGGATTATCTAAAAAACAAAAATGTAAAAATTCAGGCAGGACACTGTACAGGCGGAGATTTAACAAAATGTACAGGTGCGACACACCTTTTTAATGCGATGTCAGGAGTAACCCACAGAGGCAAATCAACAGCACTTTCGGCATTGGTTAATGACAATATTTATACTGAAATTATCGGTGACGGAGTACATGTTTCAGATGAAGCTCTAAAATTAACCTTCAAATCAAAACCTGCTGACAAAGTTATTTTAGTCAGTGACAGCCTTCCAATAACAAAAAGCGATTTAAAAGAAATGATGTTTGCAGGAGAAAAGGTTTATTATGACGGAATAAAAGCGACTTCAAAAGAAGGAACGCTTGCAGGAAGCACAACTTTACTGCCATTCATAATAAAACGACTGGCAAAGCAAAAGTTGTTTAATCCTGAATTTATCAACAATCCATACAAATATCACAATCTTGAACTTGACGGTTCTGTTGAATGGGATGATGATTGGAATATTATAAGGGTTTATAACAAATGAAAAGCGATAATATAAAAAAAGGAATTGCCAGAACTCCGCACCGCGGACTTTTAATGGCAACAGGCGTTAGTAAAAAAAATATGAATGCTCCATTTATTGGAATAGCAAGTTCTTTTTCTGATTTAGTACCGGGACATATCTCTATGAGAGATTTGGAAAGACAAATCGAAAAAGGTATTCACACAGGCGGAGGTCAAGCTTTTGTTTTCGGCGTTCCTGCGGTTTGTGACGGAATTGCAATGGGACATTCAGGAATGAGATATTCTCTCCCATCAAGAGATTTGATTGCGGATTGCATAGAAACAGTTGCTCAAGCTCACCAGCTTGACGGGATTATTTTACTTTCTAACTGCGATAAAATCACACCTGGAATGCTTATCGGTGCTTTAAGATTGAATATTCCTGCAATTCTTGTAACAGCAGGACCAATGCTTGACGGAGAATGCAGAGGACAACACAAATTAACAATGGTTACAGGCTCTTTTGAAGCTGTCGGAAGATATAGAAAAGGCGAAATATCTGAAGAAGAACTTCTTGCCCTAGAAGAAGAATCTTGCCCGTCAGCAGGTTCTTGTCAAGGTATGTACACAGCAAATACAATGGCTTGCTTATCAGAACTTATGGGAATGAGCCTTCCTTATTGCGCTTCATCATCAGCAGTTTCATCAAAGAAAAGAAGAATTGCATTTGAAAGCGGAATTCAAATTGTCGAACTTGTAAAACAAAATTTAAAACCTTCAGACATTATTACAAGAGAAAGCCTGAGAAACGCAATTATTGCAGACTTGGCTCTCGGAGGTTCAACAAATACATTTTTACATATTCTTGCAATCGCCAACGCAGGAAATATTAATATTACCCTAAATGATTTTGAAGAATTGAGTAAACAAATTCATCAGATAGTAAAAATTAATCCGTCATCAACTTTAACAATGGCAGATTTCCATAATGCAGGCGGAGTTCCTGCTGTTTTGAAAGCTCTTGATAAACATCTTACAGACGGCAAAACAGTATCAGGATTTTCAACAAAAGAAATTGCAAAACAAGCATATAAAGATGATTCAATCATACCTAATTACGACAAATCAAGCTATACAGAAGCAGGACTTGCAGTCTTATACGGCAACCTTGCAAAAGACGGCTGCGTAATTAAAACATCAGGTGTCGCACCTGAATGCAGAACTTTTGAAGGGGTTGCAAAAACATTTGACAGCGAAGAAGATGCGATGAACGCTCTAGAAACAGATAAGATAAAAGAAGGCGACGTTATCGTAATCCGTTATGAAGGGCCAAAAGGCGGTCCGGGTATGAGAGAAATGCTTGCGCCAACCTCACTTTTAGTCGGCAAAGGTTTGGGTAAAAAATGCGCACTTATAACAGATGGAAGATTTTC
>USJT01000117.1 GCA_900555175.1 uncultured bacterium | reverse complement strand
ATTTATAAAATTCAAATTCTGACATATCTTTTAAGATGTTGACGTCCAATGATTCCATTTCTTTTTCAATTTCTACATGATTAGGCATAACGGCATCATAATATTTATGCAAATATTTTTCCCAAATTTTACTATCATTGCTATTCCATAAATTATTTATATTGCTGTTCATATAAAACTCCTCTTTTTCCAGTAATCATATCATAAATATAACCAATCCCCACTTGACTTCTGACTCAAAACGAGTTTTTGGTGGAAGAAAAATCTAATCTCTAATTGTGTTTAAAATGGTTTTATCTCGATAATATAAATATATTTAAATTTATTTTTTAGATTCTTGTTTCTTTATATCTTCAATAATTTTTAATTGTTCGCTGTCATTTAAGGTATCTAAAATAACGTCTTTTAGAAATTTCATACCACACGGTGCTTTAGAATATTCACACAATGCCATTGTTTGGGCAGAAATTGCTTCGCTTTCTATAAAAGATGAAAAATATTTGTTATAATCTATATTTCCATTAGATTTGTAATATCCAATATTAGTAAAGTCATTAAAATAGCTTTCAACTTTCTTGGTTAAGGCACTATCTGATTTTATAACGCCCATTTCATTTATTAATGCTGTTCTTAATGTAGATAATGTTTGTTTATAATTTTCACCGACAGAGTACAATAATTTATTACACAATTCTGAATCGCCATTTCGGGTAGCTGTTATTATTAAATATAATAATTGACTATGAGGATTTTCACTTTTCCCAAAGGTATTTTTGAGCTTTTCCGGGGAATTGTTTTTTATCAAGTTGTTAATTACATTTTTAGTTTCTTCAATGTATTTTTTAGTAAAGGCATTCATTGCCTTTGGACCAAGTTTTTCATGTCTTAAAATCATATAATTTTGATTCATATGTTGCATTTCATGTCTTAGTGCAGCAAATAATTGACCTTTGCTTAAAGTATTTACTTTATCTACATCATAATAAATAACATTTTCTATAAAAGCATAGCCCATATCGTTTGCTGCAAATTTTGTTGGTGCTAAAGGTGGACAAAAAGATTCTTTGAGCCCCATTTTGCTTATCAAGAAATCGTAAGACTTTTTAACAAAATCTAAACCTTCAAATTTATCTAAGGCGTTTACTTCATCCGCAGTAATCCCCATTTTAAAAATCTTTGAGGTTATATAACCTTTAAATGCAGCTTGATCAATTTTTCTTAAATTTTTGCTAACCTTAGTATTCGGGATTATTTCCATCATTTGTTTGTAATAATTGCTTGAAAAAGACGGAGATTTTTTTACAGATTGGAAATTATTAATACTGGAAACGCTATTAACTTTCATTATTTTTCTATCCTTATGTCATTGTTATGTAAGGATATAAAAACAGTAAAAAATTTTTTTTGATATCAAAGTTAATAAAAATTTATATATCACATTAGACCCTGAAACAAGTTCAGGGTGACGATAGGTTGAATGCAAAAAGAGAAGTTTTATTCTTGTTTATAAATTGAGATACCCAAAATCATATACGAGATTTATTTCAATAATAAATATACTTCTGTTTCAAAATAATTGGCTAGCATTTCAATTTTATCTAAAGTAATATTTATTTTACCTTTTTCCAGTTTCGAAATATAAGAATTATCAACTCCTAAAGCCAAAGATAATTCTTCCCTGCTTAACTTTTTATGTGTCCGCAGATTTTTAATATTATTTGCTAATATTTGTCTAATATCTTGACTCATATTCCAATTATGGTATTATTGAAACATTATTAACAGGAATGACAGTCCATTGAATAAGGTAATTTTATGTTTACTAAAAAGATACTTATAGATTTAGACGGTGTGCTAAATGAATATGGAAAAGAAAAATATAATGAAAATTATATTCCTGAAATTAAGGTCGGGGCTTATGAGTTTTTAGAAACATTATCTCAAAGTGCTGAATTGTATCTTTTTACATCAAGAAACTTGATGCTTGCAACTAAGTGGCTAATAAATAACAATATAGATAAGTTTTTTAAAGATGTGACTAATGTAAAATTGTCATCTTACCTTTACATTGATGACAGGACAATTTGTTTCAAGGGTGATTATCACAAAACTCTTGAAGAAATTGAAAAATTCAAAGTCTACTGGAAATAATACAAAAAAGTTTAATAATTTGTTGTGAAAATTAGTCCTTGGCGATTTGTTCTAATATCCTGATAACTTTCGGGTTTTCGACCTTGTAGCAAATTTGATTTGCGTGGCGGTGTCCTGAAATGACATTTGCATTTTTCAATATCGTCAAGTGCTGCGAAACTGTCGGTTGAGGTATTTGCAAACATTCACACATCTTGCTAACGTTACACTCAGGCTGTAACATCAAATTATATGCTATCGTCAACCTTGTCGGGTGCGCAAGTGCCTTAAATATCGTAGTGTATTCTTCTATATTTATATTTTCGTCTTTCATATTATGAGAATATTACAATATGCGAATATTGTCAAATTATCTATTGACGTTTAATAATTAATCTGATAATATAAATATATGAATATACGAATATATGAAAACTTGAAAGAGGGTTAAATGAAAGTAATAATAATTGGTGGCGGCGCATGCGGCGCAAGCTGTGCAACAAGATTAAGAAGACTGGATGAAAATTGTGAGATTACGATTTTGGAACGTACTAATGAAGTTTCTATCGCAAATTGTGGTCTTCCTTATTACTGTTCAGATGTGATTTCTGATAGAGATAAAATTCTTGTTTCTAATCCTGAACGCTTCAAAAATATGTTTAATATTAATGTTCAATTGAACTGTGAAGTTGTTGAAATTAATAGAAATGAAAAATATGTTCTTACTCAAAACAATGAAAAATTCTATTATGACAAATTAGTTTTGGCTCAGGGTGCAAATCCTATCAGACCGAATTTAGAGGGGATTGATAATAAAAATATTTTTACTGTCAGAACATTAGCAGATGCTGACAAAATAAAAGATTACGTTGCTAAAAATGATATTAAAAATGCTGTTGTTGTAGGGGGCGGATTTATCGGAGTTGAGATGGCTGAAAATCTTGCTCATCTTGGTATTGATACAAAGCTTGTTGAGTTAGCGGATCAGATTTTAGCTCCTGTTGATTATGAAGTAGCATGTTTTGCTCAAAATGAGATGAGAGCGAATGGTGTGGAATTAATTTTGTCAGACGGGGTTAAAAGTTTTAGCGAAAACGAAATCGAATTAACATCAGGCAGAAAAATTCCTTCAGACATTGTAATTTTGTCAATCGGCGTTAAACCAGAAACGACTTTAGCTCAAAAAGCAGGGTTAGAGGTTAATCGCGGAATTAAGGTAAATGATTGTATGCAGACATCTGATGCGGATATTTTTGCAGGCGGTGATAGTGTTGAGGTCAAAAGTTTTGTGAGTGGAGAAGATGTGCTTATTCCATTAGCGGGGCCTGCAAGCAGACAGGGAAGAATTATTGCGGATAACATTTTTGGGATAAATTCTGTGTATAAAAAATCTCAAGGTACATCTGTTTTGAAGGTTTTTGATTATACTGTTGCTGCAGTTGGTTATAACGAAAAACTTTTAAAAAGAGAGGGAATTCCATATTGGAAAATTTTGACATTCGGAAATTCTCATGCGGGGTATTATCCTGATGCAACATCTACTTTTTACAAATTGTTATTTAATAATGAAGGGAAAATTCTTGGTGCGCAGGCAGTTGGTCAAGAAGGTGTTGAAAAAAGGATTGATGTAATATCTTCTGTAATGCGTAATGATGGGAATATTCAGGACTTGTTAGACAGTGAATTGTGCTATGCGCCGCCTTATTCATCAGCAAAAGATCCTGTAAATATTTTAGGAATGTGTGCTGATAACGTTTTGAGAGGTTTGGTAAAACCTGCTTATTATGAAGATATTGAAGGTTCGTTTGTCGTAGATGTCAGAATACTAAAACTATTGACGGGGCTGTAAATATTCCGCTTGCAAGTTTGAGAGAAAGAGCAGGTGAAATCCCGACTGATAAAAAAGTTATTTTAGTCTGTGATTCAGGATACACAAGTTATCTTGCATCAAGAATTTTAATCCAAAAAGGATTCAACAACGTGTATTCTCTGATGGCTGGCATGAAGCTTTATAAAGAAATTCAAAGAGATAAAGAAAATAAAGTTACAAAAAAAATGAGCGTACAGGCTCTTGCAAAATCAAGTGAAAATGTGTTGAAAGTTGATGCTTGCGGATTGTCATGTCCGGGGCCGATTATGAAGTTGGCTGAAAATATCTCAAATATTCAAGATGGTGATGTGTTAGAAATTTCATCAACTGATAAAGGATTTTACGCTGATGTTGAGGCTTGGTGTAATTCGACAAATAACACTTTGCTTAATTTAGATAACAAAGATAAAAAAATTGTTGCAACAATTCAAAAAGGTCAAGCAATTTCTCAAAATCAAAATAAACAACTTCCGACTAAAAATGCCCAAACAATAGTTGTTTTTTCAAACGATTTGGACAAAGCTCTTGCAGCATTTATTATCGCAAACGGTGCAAAAGCAAGCGGGTATGATGTTATATTGTTTTTCACTTTCTGGGGCTTGAATATTTTGAGAAAAGAAAATGTAAATGTAAAAAAATCATTTATTGATAAAATGTTTGGATTTATGATGCCAAAAGGGGCAGATAAATTAACACTTTCAAAAATGAATATGGGCGGATTTGGTTCTATGATGATGAAATGGGTTATGAAAAACAAAAATATTTCAACTTTAAAAGAACTAATCACTCAAGCTCAAGCTAACGGTGTTAAATTTATTGCCTGCCAGATGAGTATGGATGTAATGGGTATCAAAAAAGAAGAACTTATTGAC
>USJT01000116.1 GCA_900555175.1 uncultured bacterium | reverse complement strand
CAAAAACGGTAAAGGATTTATATCAAGCTGTTCAGCGATAAAAAATGTAACAGGCATCACAAGAATTACAGTTGTCACATTATCTAAAAAAGCAGAAGTTACTGCTGTAAAAATTCCCAAAGTTAAAAGAACAAGTTTCGGATGTCCTTTTGTTAATTTTAAAAGCTCATTTGCAATCCAGTTAAACATACCGCTTCTTGTTGCGATGCTGACTATTATCATCATTGAAACAAGCAAAAATATTACATTAAAATCAACATAATTAATAAAATAATTAGGATTAATCGCATCTCCTAAAGATTTTGTCTGGCTGACAAGTCCAAGTAAAATTGTGATTACGGCACCCAATAATGCGATTGTAACTTTTGAAATTTTTTCGGTTGCAATAAATATATACGCAATAATAAGAATTGAACCGGAAATCAAAACCGCATGATTTTGAACAATATTATGCAAATGCTCAATCATTTTAAACAATCTCCTTAATTAATAATGTAATAATTCAAAACAAAGGAATTATAACACAAATTTAAAACCTTATAATTAAGAATTTGGCAAAATGTAATCGCAAGACATAATTCTACGTGGGAAATCAAAAGCACTAATCTTAAATTCTGCTCCCGGCGGTAAAATGTACGTAGCATTTGAACCTCTGTCAGAATCTCTCATTGAGCAACGTCTGCAATCCAAACCTTTTGTACCTTTTGGCAAACGTATTCTCATAATAAGGCCGTAATTTTCCAATCTTTCATCCCAATTTTTAGGATCACCGCCTGCAATATCTACATCATAAGCTCGAGAAGTTGCAACAAATGCTCTGTCCTTTAAAATATCTCCGATATTCATATCTTTTGCAAATTCGTATTCATTATGATCCCCCCACAATTCATGGGTTCTTATTGCACGGTAAACATAAGTTTCTTCTTCTAATGGTTCTGCCTCATTAATAAGTTTGTTCAGGCGTTTAACTTCATCAACATCAGAAACATCAACACCTGCACGCATTTTGGAATTATATTGATAATTATCAAGGAATGAGATAACTGCATCAAAATCCTCATCCTCAAGTTCCCTTAAATCAGGTTTTATAGGAGGTGCAATCTCTTTTGAGAAAACAACATTTATCGGACGATTTGCATTAAATTCAGGAGCTGTTTCCGCATCATCTCTAAATCTTTTAAATACTTCCTTAACTTTATCCATTATAGGAGCTTCTTTTTCTCTCCTTAATTGTTCATAACCTTCCGGATAATTAACAATTTTATCAATTACTCTTGGTTTTACAGGAGTTTTTACAACTTCATCTTCAAATGCATCATCCGGATTATAAATTACTTCATTTGCATCATCAAAATTAAAACCTTCATCTGCTTCATCAACTTCATTAGAGTTTAATTCAGTTTTTTTATTATCAGGATTTACATTTGAATTTTCAGGAGTTTTTGCAGGTTCCTCTGGAGCTTTTGCAGGCCCTTCTGAAGCTTTTGTTGGTTCCTCTGGAACTTTTGCTGGTTCTTCAGGGACATTTGCAGGTTCTTCTAGAGCTTTTGTCGGCTCATTTGAAGAATTTGCAGGTTTCTCCGGAGTGTTAATCGGTTCATCTGCTTTTTGAGC
The DNA here is from genome assembly GCA_900555175.1 of uncultured bacterium. Taxonomy (GTDB): domain Bacteria; phylum Cyanobacteriota; class Vampirovibrionia; order Gastranaerophilales; family Gastranaerophilaceae; genus Stercorousia. The sequence goes on along the minus strand of USJT01000116.1, from coordinate 3,260 downwards.
AGGAGTTTCTACATTTGGAGTTTGAGGTTTTTCTTCTGTTTTTGGAACAGGAGTATCAGCCTGCGGTGTATCTACTTTAGGAGGCTTGTTTTCTTTTCCAATAGTTTTTGAAGCATCATCTGTAAGTGATGAAGCTTTTTCACTATTACGTCTTGCTCCTTTAAATAAATTACCGATTCTGTTTCTATTTGCTATCAAAATTCCTGCAACGGCAACACTTGCAACAGCTGCAGCAGCAATCTTGTAGTTTTTGCTTTTACCAGAAACACCCTCTTTTTTCTCGGTTTTATCTGCTTGCTCTACTTTTTTGGGCACATCTTGTTTATTAATTTTAGTTTGAACAGATTGTGCAATTATTCTTTGATTTAACGCATCTATTTTAGCCATGCCTATATAAAACTCCTGAAAAAATTTTTTTGCGCGAATTTATACAAATTCTAAATTTTTCATCAACAAATCGTCTGTAAACAGGCTTATATCATGGTTTAAGCCCGTACATTTTAATTTACCTGACGGATATTTTTGAAAATGATATGCAGATAACAAAACTAAATATTTTAGTGATTCAAATATATTTAATGACGAAAAATCAACAGTTATATTTGAACAATCATGCTTCTCAACAAATTTTTTAAATTTATCAATCTGATTTTTTGAATTTTCAAATTTAAAATAATAATTTTGTCTCATATAAAAAAAAAACGATAATTTTTTTACAAAAATTAAATATTTTTCACTAAAATAATACTTTTATAGGATATTTATTATATAATTTCAAATGTTGGGGGATAAAATAAATGGAAAAGACTATGGATAAACGCGAAATTAATGATTTGGCTAAAGAAGTTCTCGATATAGAAGCGAATTCAATTCTTCGACTTAAAAATAATATAGGAGAAGAATTTGATAAAGCAATAGATATCCTTTTTAATTGCAAAGGACGAGTAATTGTAACAGGAATGGGTAAGTCAGGACTTATCGGACGAAAAATTGCAGCAACTTTGACATCAACAGGTACTCCTGCATATTTTCTTCATCCTGCAGAAAGTACTCACGGAGATTCAGGCATAATTACAAGAAATGACGTTGTCATAGCAATTTCTAACAGCGGAGAAACTCAAGAATTACTAAATCTTTTGCCATTGATAAAAAGATTTGGAGTAACAATGATCGGAATGACAGGAAAAATGGATTCTACATTAGCTCATTCATCAGATGTAACTCTTGATATTTCAGTTGAAAAAGAAGCTTGTCCTCTTAATAAAGCACCAACAGCAAGTACTACTGCAACCCTTGCTATGGGAGATGCTCTTGCAGTATGTTTACTTGAAAAAAGAGGATTTTCAGAACAAGATTTCTTAATTTTCCATCCGTCAGGAGCTTTAGGAAAAGGGTTTACTTATAAAGTTGCAGATTTGATGCTAACAGAGCCTGAAAAACTTCCGATAGCAAAAGAAAACGATACATTTGCGGACGTAATTCAACTGATTTCAGAAAAGAAACTCGGTATGGCAATGATTGTAAATTCAGAAGGCACTTTAACAGGTGTATTGACAGACGGTGATATCAGAAGAACACTTATAAAATATCAAAATATAAGACCACTGCTTGCAAAAGACGTTATGTCAGTTAATCCTAAACATATTTCCAAAACAGATTACGGTGCAAGCGCTCTTAATCTTATGGAAAAATATTCAATCACTGCACTAGCTGTTGTTGATGAAAATAACAAACCGATAGGTGTTATTCATATTCATGATTTGTTGAAAGCAGGGGTGGCATAAAATGACGATTAAACTTGTAGCTTTTGATGTCGATGGAGTATTAACAGACGGAAGTCTGACATTTGATGAAAACGGTCATGAATACAAAACATTCAATGCCAAAGACGGACAAGGTATTGTTAATCTTAACAAAGCAGGTATCATAACTGCAATAATTACGGCAAGAGAAAACGGAACAGTTTATTACCGTGCTAAAAATTTGAATATTAAAGAACTCCATCAGGGTTCAAAAAATAAAATTGCAACTCTTGAAGAAATTATGCAAAAATATAATATTTCTTTTGATGAAATTGCATATATGGGAGATGATCTTCCTGATATTTGTATTCTTGAAAAAGTTGCACTAAAAGGTTGCCCAAATGACGCAGTTGATGAAGTTAAAGCAGTTGCGAACTTTAAATCTTCAAAAAACGGCGGACGTGGTGCAGTTAGAGAATTTTGTGATTACATATTAAAAAAGGGGATATAAATGTTTGAAATAAAAACACAGGCATTTTTTGCCGCAGCTCATCATCTTTTAAACTACGAAGGAGAATGCGAAAACCAACACGGACACAATTGGATGGTTGAAGTTTATGTAAAAGGTGACACTTTAGATAAAAGTAATATTTTAATGGATTATAAAGTTTTGAAAAAAGAATTAAAATCCGTTTTGGACATGCTTGATCATAAAGACTTGAACGCATTACCTGAATTTAAAGGTGAAAGCCCTTCAAGTGAAATGATTTCAATGTTCATTTACAACAAATTAAAAGAAAGAGTTGTCCAATTAAGCAAAGTAACCGTTTGGGAAACTCAAACATCTTGCTGCAGCTACTTTGAAGAATAATAAAATAGCATATTTTTTTAGATTAATTATAAATAACACAATGCCAGATATAATTGGGAGAAAGGATTGAAAAAGTGAACTTTATACAGGCAATTTTAATGGGGATAGTACAAGGATTGAGCGAATTTTTACCAATATCAAGCTCTGCTCATTTGGTTTTTACATCAAATTTTTATAAAGTATTAAAAGGAATAGAAATAGTACAAAGCTCAAATGAAGAAGTATTCTTCGATATCATGGTACACCTTGGAACACTTATTGCCGTAATAATATTTTTCAGAAAAGACATTATGCAAATCTTAAAAGCTATGTGGCATGCTCTTAAGACAAAAGACTGGTCCGATAAAGAAGCAAAATTAGGATTATATATTATTGCAGGCACGATTATCACCATTATACTTGCTTTACCGATTAATGAAATTGCGGAAAAACTTGTTTACGCTCCTTCAATTGTCGGAATTTTACTTTTCATAACAGGATTTACACTTTTATACAGCGAGTACAAATCTAAAAAAATCGAAGAAAAAAAAGATGAAGTGAATTTGAAAAGTTCAATCCTAATTGGTCTGGCTCAAGGTTTAGCAGCACTACCTGGATTTTCTCGTTCAGGTTGGACTATTGCAACAGGACTGTTTTGCGGTTTGGAT
>USJT01000115.1 GCA_900555175.1 uncultured bacterium | reverse complement strand
AACAAAAGCAATTTCTATAAAAAAAGATGCCTATTTTTATGAAACTCTTGCAAGAATTTACGCATCAAAAGGGGATTACAAAAAAGAAATACAAGTTCTTACAGAAGCTACAAATAATACAAACTGCGGATTTGAAATATATTTTCTTTTAGGACTTGCCTTTAAAAACAATATAGAATATGAAAATTCTGAAAAGGCATACCTGAAAGCACTTGAATTAAACCCAAAATCAGAAAAAACATATTTATTTTTGAACAACCCCCAAAAAGCGATTGAATATTTCAAAAAATGCCTTGAAATTAACCCTAATGACAAAGAAGTTTTGTACTTTCTTGCACTTGGCTATTTTAGGATAAAAGATTATGAAACAGGTGTAAAATATTTTGAAAACAGGCTTTGCCGTGGGACTGCAATAACTTCACAAGAAATAACTTATCCGAAATTGATTAAACAAGCACCTCTTTGGAAGGGTGAAGATATATCTGATAAAACTCTTTATACTTACTATGAAGCAGGTTTTGGGGATATGATAATGTTTGCAAGATACATTCCTGAGCTTCAAAAAAGATGTAAAAAGCTGTTAATAAAGCCTCAAAAAGAGCTTTCTCAATTATTTAGAGATAATTTTCCAAACACTGAGGTTATGGATTTATTCTATGATGAAGATAAAACTCATTTTGATGTACATCTTCCTTTTTTAAGTATTCCTTACGTTTTGGGGCTTAAAAATGATGAGATATTTATGCATCATGACGGATACTTAAAAGCCATGCCTGACAAAATCCAATATTTTAAAGAAAAATTTTTCAACAATGACAAATTTAAAATTGCGATAAAATGGCAGGGAAACACATACTATGAAACCGATAGAGTTATAAATGTAGAAGCATTTGCTCCTCTTTTTAAATTAAAGAATGTAAAAATTTATTCCGCACAAACCTTTGAAGGTTCAGAAGAATTTGAAAAACTTTCATCAAAATATGACATAACAGATTTGAGTAAAAGTTTTAAAGATTTTTCATACACAGCAGGCGCATTAGCAAACATTGATCTTGTAATATGTAGTGACACATCTTTAGCTCATCTTGCAGGAGCTATGGGAAAGCCTTGTATTGTAATGCTTCCATATAACTACAACTGGCGTTGGCACATGGATTTGACTCATTGTGACTGGTATGACAGCGTAAAGCTTTTCAGGTTAGGAAAAACAGAAACCTGGAATGAGCTTATGTTGAGAATTATAAAAGCTCTTTAAGTTATTTTGTAAAACTATATAAAACAAAAGGCTCAAATGAGCCTTTTACTAAACTTTTTGAAATACCATTACATATTCATGCTTAAAGATAAAGAAGCCACCTGCTAAAGCTCTGTATCTCCAAAGGTTTGCAGTCTTTCCTTTAGCTCTTTCGTTACCTTGAATATCTTTTACGATAATACCTTTAAGTCTAAAGCCAAGCTTCATCATTCTTGCCATACATTCAAACCCTAATGGTTGAACTTCGGAATTTTTATAACTATCACCGATAATTAATGCGGCAAAACGTCCTTTTTCAAGCATATCATAACCGTTTTTAGCCACTTTTTCAAATAAATCATAAAATTCTTCTGTTGTATCACAGTTTGATAAATCTTCTTTTTTGTCAGAAAACTTGATTATATCATCGTAAGGCGGATGAAGAATTAAGAATTGAGCTTTTTCTTCTCTCATAATATCCAAGCTTGCCTGAACTTTATCTCTAACCTTTTCGGAAGCAGAATCTGCACAAATTATTCTTACATCTGTTACAAGCTGTTTCGGTGTAAATTTTTCAGAAACGCTTTCAGCCAATTCATCTTTCAATTCAACACCAATACAACGTCTGCCCATATTAATAGCTTCAATACCTGATGTTCCAGAGCCGAAGAAAAGATCAAGAACAACATCATTTTTCTTTGTAAATCTTTCATAAAGCTGTTGAGCAATCTGAGGAATATAATTCCCGTGATATTCGTTTGAATGTCCGCCTTCTTTTAAACGTGTCGGAAACTCCCATAAAGTATCGGTTTTCACGTGATCATAAGCTTTCCAATTATTCAAATCAATATCACTGTATTTGGTTGTTTTGACAGGTTTTACTACCTGCAAATCAGCTTTTTTTGAAGGTTTTAATTTTGTATTAGTTCTTACTCTTCCCAACTCTTTTCTCCCCTGTTTAAACGGCATAAAACTCACGTCTTATACACTCTCGATTTTATCTTATAGAAATGTTTCAAATTTGTAATCAAACATTTAGATGAATTTGTGTTTGATGTAGATTGAGATAAAGATTGAGGGAAGAGTGTATGGCAAGAATTAAACAGCTTTCAAAACATTTGATAAATCAAATTGCAGCAGGTGAAGTTATTGAACGTCCTGCATCTGTCGTAAAAGAGCTTGTTGAAAATTCCGTTGACGCAGGCGCAACAAAAATAAGCATAGAAATTAATAACGATTGTCGAGATATTAGAGTTGCCGACAACGGTTCAGGAATTCATCCCGATGATATTATGCTTGCATTCTCAAAACACGCTACAAGCAAAATTGCGACAGATGAAGATTTGTTTGATATTCACACTCTCGGATTTCGAGGAGAAGCTCTTTCAAGTATTATTTCAATTTCAAAATTAACCTGTACAACAAGAACTGCAAATTTTGATACAGGAACAAAAGTAAAATGCGAAAATTCCGAAGTAAAACAAACTGAAACAGGATGCGCTATCGGAACAATTATGGATATAAAAGATTTGTTCTATAATATTCCGGCTCGTCTAAAATTTTTAAAAAGCTCAAATACAGAATTTTCTTATATTCAAGAACTTGTCCAATCAATTGCACTTGCCCATCCGGAATGCTCTTTTGAATTAAAAAAATTCGGAAAAACTGTTTTAAAAACCTCTGGTCAAAACAATTTGCTTCAAACAATAAAAGAAGTATATTCATCAGATGTAATCTCAAATTTAAAAGAAGTTTTGAAAACCGATCAACTTCCACACCTAAAAATAAGCCGCTATGTTAGCACACCTGATTACACCCGTTCAAGCAAAAAAAGTTATCACATATATATAAATTCAAGAACCGTAAAATGCCCAATCTTTCAAAAAGCAATAGATACAGCATACAAAAACTTGATAGCAAACGGCAAATATCCTTTTGTGGTTCTTAACTTGGAAATTCCACCCTCAGATGTTGATGTAAACGTCCACCCGACTAAAAGAAGTTCGCTACAAAAATACAAACCAAATATTCAACTTTATCTATACATCAATCCAAGCAGGGCTTTCAAATTATACAGAAAGACAAAACTATTCATACACAGCACCAACACAACAACCTTCAACGACCTCTAATTTAGTTGACTTTGTCCAACCAAAATTGGGAAAAGAAGGTGAAGTATATTTTGACAAACAAGATGACACAATATACGTTTCTGATAGCGCAATAGAAAAGCAAGAAAAAGAATTTGAAACCTCAAATACTCAAAATATTCAAACACCTGAACAGCGACAATTTTTTGTTCCGATTGAAAAAAATCCCGAACCCGAAGAAAACATAATCGGTCAATATAAAAATACATACATTCTTGTTGAAAAAGAAGACGGTATGGAGATTATCGATCAACACATCGCAGAAGAACGCTATATCTATGAAAAACTTATGTCTGAAAAGAATATAGTATCTCAAATGCTTTTTGTTTCCGATGTAATCGAAGTTTCAAGCACTGAAGCAGAACTTATTAAAGAAAATATCGAAAAGTTTGAAAAATTCGGATACGGTATAGAATTTTTAAAGGATAATGAATTAATATTCAAAAAAGTTCCGCAAATGATTGCCAAAGTAAACCCTAAAGAAATTCTTGCAGACATCTTAGAAAATATAGACGGCAATCTCGACAGACTTGAAGAAAAAATTCTCATAACAACCTCTTGCAAAGCCTCTGTAAAAGCAGGTCAAAAGCTTTCGACCTGGCAAATGCAAGAAATCGTAAAAAAATGGCGAACAACAAAAATGCCTTATACATGCCCGCACGGACGTCCTATTGTTAAGTTTTTCCCTCATAAAGAAATTGCAGGATTTTTCCAGAGAAATGCTTAGAATTTAGTATATTCAAGCTTATCTTTTCCCGTCAAAATATTTTTCAGACTTGCAGCTCCCTCCGGGGCCCAGCCACTGCCCTTTATAGAGTTTGTATAAACCTTTAAAAGATAATTATCACGCCCGAACTGATTTGGCAATTTTGTGCCGTTTACATCAAAATATATGTTCGCACAATTAGTATGAGTTGATGTTTGGGGAGTAGTATTGCCATCTGCATCGGTAACACAATTACCGTTAGAATCCTGCACACAATCATTACTAACCCTATAACAAGAAGACATTTGCTGAATACTCAAAACAGTGCCGTCATTGAGAATAATTTTTGATATATTACTTCCCATTGAACTTACTCCTTCTTTTGTCGCAAATTTCACATCATAGTAATATTCTTTACATCCGTTTGTATTTTTGCTTAAACACAATTTTGCTCCGCTGAAATATTGTGCAAAATCTTGCGTTACCTGAGCGCTTGTTTTTGACGGATCAAACAAAAATGTATTGTCTCCGTCAACTATCTCATTCCGGCTTTTTGCGAGTAATACAGCATTTTGAATAACAGAATAAGCTTTTTTAGTTTTTGTTATAAACTCTTTGTCTTTGTAATTCTGTATTAAAGACGGCATTGTCAAAGCTACAACAACACCGATAATGCCTAAGGTTATTAAAACCTCAGCCAAGGTAAACGCTGCTTTTTTGTGAAGTAAATAAGAGAATAGGTTAATAAGTGAATAAGTTCGTTTCGGCAGCTTAGCCACTGCACCC
>USJT01000114.1 GCA_900555175.1 uncultured bacterium | reverse complement strand
GACTTCCAATAAATATTTACTCATTCTATAATCCTTTTAAATTAAATATCCTTAATATCATTATATTTTATAAAGTCAGAATGTAAAGAATTTATTTACGGAATTTCACATCTTCCACTGATTTTCAAAAAAGTGTGAACATTTTGTGAACATTTCAAGGATAAAAAAAATAGGATAAGCTTTAACTTATCCTATTTTTTATGCGCTTGGCGCGATTCGAACGCGCGACCTATCCCTTAAAAGGGGAGTGCTCTACCTGCTGAGCTACAAGCGCATATTAAATAAACGCTATTCATTTCGTCAGTGAGTTTATCTTAGCAAGAACAAATTTTATTGTCAACTATTTTTTTCAAAAAAAATTACGACCTTGAAAAAGATCGTAATTTTTAGTTATTTTAGGTGAATATATTTCTTTGCGCAATCAAACATTGAATTGACTAGAGCTGCATTTGAATATATATTCATGCCGTTTGATTCTAAAACCTGCTTCATTCGTTTTTCCCACATCGCATAGATATCATCTTTACTCAAATCTAGCACCTGCGCAATCATGGTTAATTCTTTAAAATCTATCGGAATTGGTAACGTTCCTCTTAGCATATCAACGATATCTAGTCGTTTTTTCCTCGGGAAAGCTTTCAAAAAGTTAATTACAGACATGCCTTTTTCTTTCATGACATCTTTAAAAAATTCAACAGAATCATCTATCAATATCGGTTCTTGCGGGATTTTGTATTCTTCAAATTCTTCAGGCGCAATCTCCATTACAGTTGCAATACGTTCCAATGTTGTTGTACGTGTAGAGAAAGGAATTGTATCATCTATAAGGTTGTAAACGTATGAAAGCGTTACACCAATCATCTCTGCAAAATCCTTTTTATGTAAGGAATTTTTTTCTAAAAATTTTGCAACTTTTTCTGAACTTTTTTCTTGAACAATAGGTTTATTTTTCATAAGTCATATCCTCATCTTTAGCATTATCAAAATAAATGTTTTTTATCATTTTGTTAAGCGTAAATATGGTAAACGAGTGTGGTAATATTTATTTACGTTAAAATAAGAAATAAAAGCTTTTTAAATATCACAAGAAACAGTAAAAGGATAAAAAATGAAATTAATAACAGGACTTGGAAACATAGGAGAAAAATATTGCTTTACACGCCATAATGCAGGATTTATGGTTCTTGATAAATGGGCATTAGACAATAATGCTTCTTTTAGAGAAGACAAAAAACTTAAATGTTTTATCACAAAACTTGGAGAAAATATTTTGATAAAACCCACAACTTTTATGAATTTGTCAGGAGAAGCAGTTAGAGCAGTCATGGATTATTATAAAATTGATGTGAAAGATATTTTGATTGTATATGATGATATTGCTCTTGATTTAGGCCGTATAAGATTTCGTGCAAACGGATCTGACGGAGGACATAACGGGATTAAATCAATTATTAAGCATGTCGGAACAAAAGAATTTGACAGGTTAAAAATCGGGATAGGACCACAACCGAATATTCCTTCTGAAAACTATGTTCTACAAAATTTTCCAAAAGATAAATTACCTGAGCTTAAAGAAGTTATCAAAAGGGCAGATGAGGCAATCGAATTTTATCTTGATAACGGAATTCAAAAAGCACAAAACCAATATAATTAGCCTGAAGGATTAGTAATTTATTTGTTTTTCATATATAATTATGCTAACAAAAAAAATTAAAAGGAGTAATAAATGAGTTTACAGACAGCGGAACAATACGAAGAAAATGAACAATATTCTCTCGCACTTGATGAATATAAAAAAGTTTATGAAAGAAATCCTAAAGATTTAAGCGTTCTTGAACGCTTGGGACATCTTTCTATGATGCTTGATAAAAAGGAAGAAGCCGCTGAATATTACTCAAAAATTTTGGAACTTGATGCAACAAACGTTTTGGCCTATGAACAATTAATGGATATTTATGTAACAACAGACAAATATAAATATTACATTTACAGAGGCAATATGCACAACGTTGAACATAAACTTGAGCATGCCATAAATGACTATAAAAAAGCTATTAATTGCGCTCAAGAAGATAAAGATATGCTTGCTGCAAGATTTGTACTCGGAACTTTATATGAACAAGAAGGTCATAACCTAAAAGCAATTGATGAATATTTAAAAGTTATAGATCATGAAGATGCTCATGAAGAAGTTTTCAAAAGACTTGCAAATTTATACGTAAAAGAAGATGCAACCCCTAGTGCAATAGATGTTTTGGAACGTGCAAGAAAATCAGGCTTTGATACTCCAAATATTAAAGAACAACTTGCAGATTTATATCTAAAAAACGGAAACCCTGAAAAAGCTATCGAAATTACATCCGATGAATTAACAAAGGTAAAATGTCTTTTAGATACCGATAAAAAATCAGAAGCATTTGAAAAATTACAAAAAATGGAAGGTCAATACAATCACATTCCACAATTCCATTCTCTTAAAGCCCAATATTACTATATGATTAATGAATTTGATAAAGCTCTTGAATGCGTTAATGAATTTGACAATTTAGAAAAAAATTCTCCGCTTACATATCAAATGAGAGCACTTATCTATGAAGAAAAGAATGACGATTATAATGCTCACCTCAACTGGGGAAAATATAACCTTGTAAGAGGAAATAAAGATATTGCAATTAATGAATATTTAAACGCATATCAACTAAAAAATGATGATTTAGAGCTTATGAATACACTTGCAATGCTTTTGGAAGAATCCGGGGATAAAAACCATGCAATGGAATTTTATGAAAAAATTTCAAAACTTGATGAATCAGACAAAAAAGCATTACAAAAACTTGCCGAATTCAGAGAAAGCATAGGCGATTACAAAGCAGAAGCAGATTATCTTTTGAAACTTTACCATCTTGATAAAAGAAATTCTACAACGGTTAGAAAGCTTGGAGAAGCTTACGAAAAACTTAGAAATAAACCGGCAGCAGTAGAATGCTATGAAAAATACCTTGAAATCGGTAAAGGAAACCCTGATTATTCAAAAATTCAACACAAATTAGAAAAACTTTCAAATACCGATATGCAAGAAGAAGAAGGATTTCTTGATAAAATAATGAGATGGTTCAATAAAAATTAGAAAAATGAACTTAACATTCCTGTATACATCTGGAAAAATGCAACTGCTATAAATAACACAACACCGCCAAGAATTACAATTACGGTAGGGCCAAAAAGTTTGGTTAAAGCATCAAGAGCCATATCAACTCTTTTATCCAAAACCTCAGCCGCATCATGAAGCATTTTACCTAAAGTTCCCGATTTTTCCCCTGTCGCAATCATAGTCATTAAAGCATCAGGAATTGCTCCTGTTTGGTAAAAAGCTTCAGTCAAAGATTTCCCGCTTTTCACCAAATGCACTGAATTTGAAATACGATGTTTTATAATATAATTTCCAACTGTCTTGTTTGCAAGCTCCAACCCAGACATTATAGGTAATCCTGCATCGTAAGAAATCTGCAAAACAGTCATAAAATTTGAAAGATTTATATAAGTAATAAAATCAGATATCACAGGCACCTTTAAAATAAATTCATCCCATTTTCTTTTAAATTCAGGATTTTTAAATAAATTCATTAACGCACCTGAAATAGCACCCGCAAATATTATTATAAGCCACCAAAATTCCCAACAAAAAAGAAAATCCAAACAAGCACCCCTGCCAATGGCGGCAAACTTTGTCCATTAAAAGCAAAGAAAGACATAAATGCAGGGAATACAAATTTTGAAAATATTAACAGCAATACAAACATCAAAACCAATAAAATCGCAGGATAAATAGAAGCACTAAAAATATTATCTTTTATACTCTGCTGTTTTCTCAATAAAATCAGCATTCTCAAAAGAGTTTCATCAAGCTCTCCTGAATCTTCCGATCTCTTAACCAACGCAATATAAACAGGGCCAAAAACCTGTTCATATAAAGAACTCAAAGCCTTCGCAAATGATGAACCTGACATTATTGAAAGCTTTATATTTGAACAAATAGTTTTTATCTTACGTTTTGGAGAATTTAATTCAATACTTTCAAGAGCATCTAAAACAGAAATCCCTGACGACAACAAAACCTGAAGTTCAGATGTAAACATTATTTTTTCACTAAGACTCAAAAAAGAAACATTAGAAGATTTAGTCACATGCGAAACCGTAGAAGTATTATCAGCAGACGCTTCATCCTCAGAAGCTTCTGTATAAATTTTAGTTGGGAGATAACCTAATTCTCGGATTTTTTCTCTAGCATCCCGATGATTAATCGCCTCTATCTCACCTTTGACAATCTGATTATTATTCTTTAACGCACAGTAATAATACTTTGACATAACCTTATATATATAATTTAAACTATTTTTTAGAAAATAGCAAGCATTAAAAAAGCCCCGTTAAGAAAACGGGACTTTTAAAATTTATTGTGCAACTTCAGATGTCTCACTTTGCTCTTTTTTCGTTTTCTTAGCCTTTTTTTCAAAAGCAATTTTGTCATCCACAAGTTTTATTACAATCGTATCACCAGGATTATATTTGCCTGAAAGAATTTCTTCAGCAAGCATATCCTCGATTTTACGTTGAATTAATCTTCTTAAAGGTCTTGCGCCGTAAGCTTCAGAGTAACCGTTTTTAGCCAAATGATCTTTAACCTCATCAGTAACTTCAACAGATAATTCTCTTTCAGCTAAACGTTTGAACAAGTCTTTCAACATCAAATCAACAATTTGTCTGATTTCTTCTTGAGTTAGATGAGCAAATACGATTGTTTCATCAATACGGTTCAAGAATTCAGGTCTGAATGCTTTTTTCATTTCTTCAGAAACTGTTTCTTTAAGTTTTTCGTATTTATCTTTTGCTTCATCATCACCTGTTGAGAAGCCTAACTTAGCAGTAGATGTAATCAT
>USJT01000113.1 GCA_900555175.1 uncultured bacterium | reverse complement strand
TTAGATGAGAAGAACAATACTTTATCATGCATCATTGCGGTGAAGAAGTGTTGAATATCATCATCTTCTTTTGTTTTAATACCTGATTTGCCGCGAGTTGCACGATTTTGTCTTTCAAATGTGTCTAAAGAAATACGTTTCAAATATCCTTGGTGAGTAATAAATACTGCCATTGGAGTATTTGGAGTTAAATCTTCGATTGTAACTTCGCCTTGTTCAGGTAAGATTTGAGTTTTTCTGTCATCGCCGTATTTTTCTTTATCTTCTAAAAGTTCACCTTTGATAATATCAAGGATTTTTTGACGGCTTGCTAAAATTTCTTCGTATTCAGCGATTTTCTTAACCAATTCATCATATTCAGCCTTAACTTTGTCTTGTTCCAATCCTGTCAATCTTCTTAATTGCATTTCAAGGATTGCGTTTGCCTGATCAACGTCAAGACCAAATCTGCTCATCAAACCGTTTCTTGCATCATCGGTTGTTTTTGAACTTTTGATAAGTTCAATTACTTCATCAATAGAACCTAGTGCAATAATCAAACCTGCCAAAATGTGAGCTCTGATTTTAGCTTTTTTCAAGAAGAAAATAGTTCTTCTTGTAACGATTTCAACTCTGTGTTCTACGAATTCTGATAATACTTCGTATAAATTCATCAATCTAGGTTGTTTGCCGCATAAAGCAAGCATATTAACCCCGAAAGTTGTAGCGAGTTGAGTGTATTTGAATAAATTATTTTTAACAACATCAGGTTTAGCGTCACGTTTAAGTTCAATTACGATACGCATACCTTCTCTGTCAGATTCATCACGAATATCTGAAATTCCTGTAATTCTTTGATCTTTAACAAGTTCTGCAATTTTTTCGATTAAAACAGATTTGTTTACCTGATAAGGAATTTCTGTAACTACTATTGCCGTACGACCTTGACGACCGTTACCGCCGGCAATTTCTTCAAAGTTTGCAACGGCTTGCATTTTGATAGAGCCACGACCTGTTTCGTAAGCCTGTTTAATATCGTTTAAGCCTATAATTGTTGCTGCTGTCGGGAAATCAGGCCCTTTAACGTATTCCATAAGTTCAGATACGGTAATATTAGGATTGTCGATCAAAGCAATTGTACCGTCAACGATTTCACAAAGGTTATGAGGTGGAATATTTGTAGCCATACCAACTGCGATACCTGAACAACCGTTTAATAAAAGCATTGGAAGTCTTACTGGTAATACGGAAGGTTCTTGTAAAGAACCGTCAAAGTTTGGTTCAAATTCAACTGTTTCGCAATCAATATCAGCAAGCATTGATTGCGTAATTTTATGCATTCTGGCCTCAGTATAACGCATTGCAGCTGCACCGTCACCGTCAACTGAACCGAAGTTACCATGACCGTCTACGGTTAAATAACGAGTAGAGAAATCTTGAGCCATACGAACTAATGCTTCATATACGGCAGTATCACCGTGAGGGTGGTATTTACCTAAAACTTCACCAACAATACGTGCACATTTCTTAAACGGTTTGTCAGGAGTCATTCCAAGTTCGTTCATTGCATATAAAATACGTCTGTGAACAGGTTTTAGACCGTCCCGAACATCCGGTAATGCACGACCTACGATTACACTCATTGCATAATCGATATATGAACGTTTCATTTCTTCTCTAATATTTACAGGAACAATTTTCCCATCCGCGAACATATTTTGCTGATTACTCATTTTCTCTCCCCAGCTCATTTGATTTTCTGTATTACTTGATAATATTGTAACACAAATATAATCTGTGTGCGAATTTAAAATTATTCTTTACATAGAGTTACTTTTTTCAATTATATATTAATCAACTTTGTATTTTGGAGCTTCTTTGGTTACAAGTTCCATGTATTTTTTGTTATTCTTTTCTGCAAATTCTATGGCTTTTTTTCGAGCTTCTTCTTGTCCGCCAAGTTCTGATGAGTAAAATCGTTTTGCATAAGAAAATCGATCGAGGCCTTTTGTTTTTGCCGGCTTGTAAATCGCTGTATTGTATTCATAATATTCTTTATTTTCGGGGAAAGTCAAAAATCCGACTATTGCTGCATCAGGGTATAAAAGAACGGATGCACCCTTTGTTTTTTCTTGAATTTCATGGGCATATTGAGCTGATGCATCTGTCGGATTTGTCAAATTCGGGAAATTGGAAAGTTGGAGTTTCGTGTGCCAATTTCCGATATTTTCATCTTTCAAAAGGTAGTCATAATTCTTTGTTTCGCTTTCCGGGTTTGATAAATTGTAGGTTTGTTTGTCAAATTTTATTTTGTCAATTTGAGCAAAGGCTGCGCATTGGCATAGAGTTAATATATTTGCTAAAATAAGAATTTTTTTAAATAAATTTTTCATAAATTATGCAAACCCCTTTCTTGATTTTTAATTGCTAATAAAATTATTTGTTTTTTATTTGTAAAAATCTATTACCCGTTTTGTTAATTAAAGGTATTTATTGTACAATTTATTTATAAGGAGAGTAAAATTATGCCGTTTGAATTTGAACCGCAAAAGATTAAAGATGTGATTTTAGTTAAGCCAAAAGTTTTTGGTGATAATCGCGGATTTTTTATGGAGAGTTATAAAAAATCTGACTTTTTCGCAAATGGAATAGAGGTAGAATTCAATCAGGATAATCATTCCAAATCAACAGCTCATGTATTAAGAGGTTTGCATTACCAAGAAAAACCTTACGGTCAGGCAAAACTTGTAAGATGTGGACGCGGTAGAATTTATGATGTTGCAGTAGATATCAGACCTGAATCTGAAACTTTTGGTCAGTATGTAAAAGTTGAATTATCAGAAGAAAACAAACACATGTTATTTATTCCGGAAGGGTTTGCTCATGGTTTTGTTGTGTTATCTGATGAAGCGGAACTTTTATACAAAGCAAGCGGGGAATATGCTCCTCAAGCAGACAGAGGAATTTTGTGGTGCGACAAAGATATAAATATTGATTGGGGGATTGATTTTGAACCTGTTTTATCTGAAAAAGACAAGAAGCAAAAATCTCTTAAAGAGATTTTTGGCAGTCTGGCAGAGGACAAGATGTCAGGAGGTCAAGCTCTTTAATGTATAGAAAGTTAGAAATCTGGCGTGATAGTATTGATTTATTAAAAGAAGTGTATATTTTAGCTGATAAGTTGCCAAAATCAGAAGAATACAACTTAAAAAGTCAGCTTAAACGTGCAATGGTATCAGTTCCTCTAAATATTGCAGAGGGGAAATGTCGTGCTTCATCAAAAGATTTTTCTCATTTCCTAAATATTGCTGCTGCATCTATGGATGAAGTGGATGTCGTATTAACAATTTGTGAGGAATTGGGCTTTTTGCAAAATTTAGCGGATATACATGAAAAGAATAAAGTATTAACAAAAAGAATAAATGCGTTAAGAAGAAAGTTGTCGGAGGAAAATGATGAGTAATTTTTATGTAAATAGCTTGTCTTCTTGCCTTCTAGACTTCTGTTCTTCTCAATATAAGGAGAAATCAAAATAATGTCAAAAATACTTGTAACAGGTGGTGCCGGGTTTATCGGAAGTTGTTTTAGATATATGTTAAAAAATCATCCTGATTATAAAATTATAAATCTTGATGCTTTAACTTATGCAGGAAATATTGAAAATCTTGATGATGTAAAAGATAACCCTAATTATACATTTGTTCACGGAAATATTTGTGATAAAAAACTTGTCCCAGAATTAGTGGAACAAGTTGATGCGGTTGTAAATTTTGCGGCTGAATCTCATGTTGATCGTTCAATTACAGGTCCTGAAATTTTTATTGAAACTAATGTAAAGGGAACATTGAATTTATTGCAGGCTGCTCGTAAATTTAAAACTCAAAGATATTTGCAGGTTTCAACAGATGAGGTTTATGGCACTTTAGGTAAAACAGGTTATTTTACGGAAACTACACCACTTGCTCCTAACAGCCCTTATTCAGCGTCAAAGGCTTCTGCTGATATGCTTGTAAGAGCTTACCATGAAACTTATAATATGCCTGTTTTGACGACAAGATGTTCTAATAACTACGGACCTTATCAATATCCTGAAAAACTTATTCCTTTCTTTATTTCTCAGCTTTTGAAAGGTGAAAAAGTCCCTGTATATGGTGACGGTATGAATGTTCGTGACTGGCTATACGTATATGATCATTGTGCTGCAATCGATACAGTATTGCATAAAGGCAGAGTTGGTGAAGTTTATAACATTGGCGGACACAATGAAAAAACTAATATGGAAATTACTCATCTTATCTTAAATGCTATGGGAAAAGACGAATCTTCGATTAAATATGTTGCAGACAGATTAGGACATGACAAACGTTATGCAATTTGTAATGATAAAATTCAGTCAGAACTTGGCTGGAAACCGTCATTAACTTTTGAAGAAGGTATTAAAATTACAATAGATTGGTATTTGAACAATCAAGATTGGATTAAATCTATTGAAAATAAGAAAGCTAAAGTTTAATAAATGAATGAAAAATTAAAAAATTTCTTAAAAAAATTTATAAAAGTTGAAACCTATGAAAAGAGTAAGTGGTATTATATGATTCGTTATAGTTGTGGCCCTATAAAATATGAAAAATACCATTTCCCAAAATTAAAGAAGTTAAATAACTATTATAAAAAAAATCCGAAGGTTTATTTATCAATAGCTTGTATAGCCAAAGATGAAGGACCATATATAAAAGAATGGATAGAATACCATAAGCTGGTTGGAGTTGAACGGTTTTATTTTTATGATAATGAATCGACTGATAATACTCGAGAAGTTTTGGAACCTTATATACAAGACGGTACAGTTGTATATAATTATGTAGAGGGAAAATGTTTGCAAAATTTGGCTTACGCAGATGCAATTGTAAAGTATAAAAATCAAACCCGTTGGCTTGCGATAATAGATTTGGATGAATATATCGTTCCGA
>USJT01000112.1 GCA_900555175.1 uncultured bacterium | reverse complement strand
AAGTCCTTTCATAACTTTAACCGCTTGCGGAATTGTCATAACAATATAATCAGCACCTGCTGCAAGAACTCCTGAGGCTGAGGAAATTTCAAGAAATAATGCAAGATTTTTGTCTTTTGCTTCTTTTGTTTTAGAAGTTTCTTCCGTTGCAAAAGATATAAGCGGCATATTCAAATATTTGTCCCCTTGCTTGTTGTTATTCCCGACACCTTCCAGCTTTATTTTTTCCATAATACTGTAACCGTATTCAAAACCGTATCCAAGCCCGCCGATATCTGTATCTATTAAAATTTTATCTAATCCAAGTCCCATATCGGAGGTTAGAATATTCATTTCTTTTGCAAGGTTAATATCAATAGGAGTGCGGATAATGAGTTTGTGCCCGCCTTTAATAACAGGTGGAACAATACTTTTGTAGTTGTTTTCATTCGCAATTCCGATAATACATTCTCTGTCGAGAATATTCATAATTTCAGGCAAAAGCTTTGTGTCAACCGAATCATTGCCACAACCTCTCAACATTAAAGGTTTGCTAATTTTTGGGAGAAGATTTTTTAAACTTGTTAATTCCTGTTCCCAATTTTCTTCTGAAAATTTTATACCTAAAATGTCACAAGGATTTGTTAGATTTTTTTCTGCTTCACAGATTGGAACTTGTAAAATATATTTAACTTTGTCTTTCACTTGCTACTCTGTTCATAATGTCTTGGAATTCTTCAGCGTCAATAGTTTCTTTATCAAGAAGTTCTTTTGCAATAGCTTCAAGCATATCTCTGTTTTCGCTTAAAAGTCTTTTAGCTTCTTCGTATTTAGCATCAACAATGTTTTTCATTTCTTCATCAATTTCAAAAGCTACTTGTTCTGAGTAATCTCTTTGATGACCGAAATCTCTGCCCATAAATACGTTTTCTTGATTTTTGCCGTATGCCATGTTACCTAATTTGTCTGACATACCCCAAGCTGTAACCATTTTTCTTGCGATATTAGTTACATTAATCAAGTCTTGAGATGCGCCTGTGCTTACTCTGTCTTTGCCGTAAACTATTTCTTCAGCAGCACGTCCGCCAAGTGATACGGTAATTTGTGCTAATAATTTAGCTTTGTTTGTGTGAACTCTTTCATCTTTAGGTTTTGTCCAAGTAACACCCAAAGCATATCCACGAGGGATAATTGATACTTTGTGTAATTCATCTGCATCTTTAAGTAATTTGGCTAAAAGTGCGTGGCCTACTTCATGGTATGAAGTTAATTCTTTATCTTCATCTGTCATTACTTTGCTTTTCTTTTCGATACCTGCAATTACTCTATCTATTGAATTATCGATATCATCCATTGAAATTTTATCTTTGTTTTTACGAGCAGCAAGTAATGCAGCTTCGTTAAGCAAGTTTTGTAAATCAGCACCTGTAAATCCTGGTGTACGTTTTGCAAGAGTTTTCAAATCAACTTCAGGTTCAAGTTGTTTATTTTTAGCGTGAACTTTAAGGATTTGTTCTCTGCCTCTTACATCAGGAGCGTTGATATAAATTTGTCTGTCAAATCTGCCCGGTCTTAATAATGCGTTATCCAAAATGTCAGGTCTGTTAGTTGCTGCAATAACTATAATATTTGTGTTTTCGTCAAAACCGTCCATTTCAACAAGCAATTGGTTAAGAGTTTGTTCACGTTCATCGTGACCGCCACCCATTCCTGCTCCACGTTGACGACCTACGGCATCAATTTCATCAATGAATATAATACAAGGTTGATGTTTTTTAGCTTGGTCAAACAAATCTCTTACACGGCTTGCACCTACACCAACAAACATTTCAACGAAATCTGAACCGCTTATTGAGAAGAATGGAACGCCTGCTTCACCTGCAACAGCTTTTGCCATTAATGTTTTACCTGTTCCCGGAGGGCCTACAAGAAGTACGCCTTTAGGAATTCTTGCACCTAATTTAATGTATTTGTCGCCGTTTTTCAAGAAGTCTACGATTTCTTCAAGTTCTTTTTTCTCTTCATCTATTCCTGCTACGTCTTTGAATGTTGTTTTTACTTTGCTGTCAAGAAGCATTTTAGCTTTGCTTTTTCCAAAAGACATTGCTTGAGAGCCGCCTGCTTGAATACTTTTTGCCATAACTGCAAGAAATACAAGGAATAATATCGGCAATAACAAGTAACTTAATACGTTTGCAAGAGTTTTTGAAGATTCTGTTGCTCTTGTAATTTGAATTTCTGCATTTGACGCATCAAGTTTTTTCATTAAATCAGGATCGTATGTCGGTGTTAAAACTTTGTATTTTAAAGTCGGGGCTTTAGTTTGCGGAACACCAAAAGGATTGTCCATTGTTGGAGTTACTGCTTTTGTTGTTTCAGCTTTTGGTTGAACTTTTGGTATTGCAATTAAGAAATCATCTGCTTTTTCAATTTTTTTGAATTCGCCTTTGTCAAGTCTTTCTAAAAAGTTTGAATATGAGATTTCAGAAACCTTTGTTGTAGGACCTGATAAGAAAACTGATGAAACAAAAAGAAGTACAACTATTGCTAATACTATGTACATTCCCGCAGATTGACTTTTATTCATTAAAATACCTCTCTTCAATATGTTTTAACTATTTTATTATAACTCAAAATTACAAAAAATGTTAAAAATGTAAATAAAAATAAGATTTTTGAAATAGTTTCTCTGAAAAATTTTTTATATATACAAGAGAGAGATTTTTATATGAAGATAATTAATTTTGAAACTATCAAAGAAAAAGTCAACAAATTTGATTCAATGGCAAAGACTGATATGACAAAGCCAAACAGCGTATTTCCGCAAAAAGAGGATAAATCTGTTGCAGAAAAAATGCAGAAATTTTTTGAAGTAGCAGATGGTGAAAATCCTTCTTGGAATGTTTAAATTTGATCGACAGAAATTGCGGTAATTCCTGAATTTCTGGCACTGTCCATAACTTTTACCATTGCACCGTGTGAAGAATCTGAATCTGTTTTGATTAAAACTCCGTCAGGATAATTTTTCATTTGAGATTTTATTGTGTTTTCGAGTTTGTCAGAAGGAACTTCTGTACCCTCAATATAAAATTTGTCTGACGCATCAATCATTACGGTCATAATTTTAGGTTCTTTTTGAACTTGTTCTTGCGCAACATTTTCCGGTACGGTTAAATTTAAGCCTTGCTGATCAAGCATTGGGGCTATTACCATCATTATGATTAACAGTACAAGAAAGATATCTGTTAACGGTGTGATATTAATTTCATTAAATGTATCTCTGTTGCGTGACATAATTTCTCCGATTTTGAATAAGGTGCTGTTTTAACCTTTTATATTTTTGCCTTTTTCAAGGTCTTTTTGTTCTTTTTTACTCAAAGGTTCGCCTGCGACAATTAACTTTTTGTATTCTGCATCTTGAGCGGCATTCATAATTTCCATTATTTTCGCGCTCTTAACTTTTTCATCTGCTTTTACAACAAGTTCAGGTTTTTCAAGTTGAGATTTTAAAGTTACCAATTCATTTGTCAAATTTTCTTCGCTTACAGGCGTACCGTTAAGGTACATTTTGCCATCTTTTGTTACTGACACAGTGGCATTTTTCTGCTCAATAGAAATCCCGCTGTTAATCTCAGGCATTGTAATGGAACTGTCATTGGACTGGAAAGTTGGTGCTACAACCATCATTATGATTAACAGTACAAGAAAAATATCTGTTAAAGGTGTTATATTGATTTCTGTAAATAGAGCTTCTTTGCCCTTGTTAGTTTTCATTGACATTTTTGTAATATTCCTCACGATTATTTATAAATTTTACTTTATAAATTTTCGTAATTTCCTTTCTTTTTTATGCTTGGTAACGTCATTATGATAATGATATGTTTGCATTTGAAGGTGTAGTTGATTCATCGTTAGAGTCAACAAAGCTTAAGAATAACAATTTGATTAATTGGAAGTCATCTTCATAACGTTTAACGATAGATTGGAAAGAGTTATAGAAGATAACCGCAACGATTGCAACTCCCAAACCAAATGCAGTAGCAATCAATGCTGATGCAATACCTGATGCAACTGCTGCTGATTGGTTACCTTGAGCTGCCAAGTCTTGGAATGTAAAAAGAATTCTTACAACTGTACCGAACAACCCTAAGAATGGTGCAACACCGCCGATTGTACCAAGAATTGTCAAATGGCTTTCTAATTTTCTTGAAGCAAGTGATGCTGCAATATCAAATGAACGAGAAAATCCGTTTCTTTGTTCAGAGAATATTCTTACAGCTTCTTCTGTTACTTCTCCGATTACCCCGCCGCATTGTACAGCAAGATTTTGAGCTCCGTCAAGATTGTTTTTTACAAGTTCTTTTTGTAATCTTGGAATGAATAATACAACATCTCTTTTATTCTTTTTGTAAAAAGAAAATCTGTTGATTACAACGCCTATAACCAATACTGAACATACTAAAATCGGTAACAGTACCGGCCAGTCCATTTTAATTGAATTTAACAATAGTTCCATAGTTTTTTATCCTCTTTTTATAACAATAATTTACGATTTTTATTAATATCCTGATGCTCCAAATACGTTGTAGTCAAACGTGAATTGAATATCAATACTTGAGCCTTTGAATTCGGCAGGCAGCGGTCTGAATGGTGCTGTTGCCTGAACTGCGTTGATTGCTGCTTTATCAGCTCCCGGAAGTCCTGAAGATTTGAATACACTGCAAGAAAGTAATCTTCCGTCTTTTGCAATCTTAAACAGTAATACTACACGTTTGCTTTCGTTTCCTTTTGGAGGATCCCAGTTCATTTTTATACGTCTTTGCAATTCTCTCATATAAGGTCCGAAATCAGGTTCTCTAATTGCATCGATACCGGGTCTTCCGTTCGGATTCCCAGGTCCCGGATTCCCGTATCCGCCTGTTCCTCCGCCACCGCCTTTAGCGAGTCTGCTTCCTGATCCTCCTGTTGGCGCAAGTGATGGTGCAGGTGCGCCA
>USJT01000111.1 GCA_900555175.1 uncultured bacterium | reverse complement strand
ATCAAAAGTGTTGTTGCCGCATTCGCAGTATTCAACTTTTTCTCTGTATTCAGCATTACATTCTTTACATCTGTACATAACAAAATTATCTTATCACAAATAATCCTAATTTATAAATCCCGAAAAATATAATTGCAATAATAAGCATTATAATTATTATTGCGGTTTGTCTTATGATATCAAAATTCTTTCTTGCTTGAATGAATTTTAAGCCAAAAGGGATTTCTATTAATAGCCATATTATTGCGCAAATTGTTCCGAACAAAGTTATTTACTCCTTTTAAAAATAATATTTTCAAGTTGAAAACTTTTGTGCATTTGTGGTTTTATATTTGCAATAACAGCTGTTGAAATTGCGAGTATGAGTAAGCTTATAATTGCAATAATTGTAATTTTCATTCCGCTCATTAGTATGTAACCCTTTCATAATCCGAAAAATCATTTGGAGTCGAATATCTTTCCTGCGTGCCTATTAGGAATAATCCCGTAACAACTGTTGAAGTCCTTTGTGTTCCGCGTGGAAAGTTCAGGATTGGTTTCTTTTGCAGGTTTGCGATTGCAGGTTTTACGTTATTTCTTGCCACATCCATATAGTTTGGATTTGAACATTCAACTTTAATATTTGAGATATTACCGAATTTGTCTACAACAAATGTAAACATAAATAATGTTCCAAGCGGTGCGTAATCAATTTTTGAATCCCTCATAATTTGGTTTTGAAGATTGCTTCTCCATTTATTCCAGGCAATAATTTCTTCTTGCTCTGTCATATAAGGGTTTTTGAAATTATTATTTTTTACTGTTGAATTTTGAGGTTTGACTTGCTGCTGTTGTTGTTGGGCTTTTTCTTCTTTTTCAACTTGTGCAAGAATATTTTCAAGCATCTCTACTTGCGATTTATCAATTTGAGGGGATTCTGTATTTATTTGTTTTGTTGTGCTTCTTGTGTGTTGTTGAGGTTGAGAAATATTCTTTTGAATTTTTGTTGTTTGTGGTTCTTGAATATCAACATAATTTGTTTGAGTTGTAGGCTCTTGATTTTGGAATTCGATTTCTTTTTGAATGTCTTTTAGAGAAGTCGGTTGTTGTTGAACAATTTTTTCAGTTGTTTCAGGTTTCTGAATAGACGAACTTACAGGTATGCTATCAGATGTCAAGGTGTCACTTATTCTTGTCAATTTGAAGTCAGCATCTTCGATAATCATTGGCTGATGCATATCAGGATGTAATTTCATAGTGATTATCGTCAAAATGACAAATGCAATTATTACAAAAAATTTTAAAAAATTCATAATTAATCTTTATCTACTTTAGAAAGCAATTCATCACAAGCGTAAATATCAAATTTGGTTTGACTTAGCATCATTGTTTCAGCAATCAAAAGAGCAGTCGGTACAAGTGCTGCTACCAAACTGAGGAACAGACCTTGCATATCGCCGCCTATTTCTGTCATAAAGTATGAAACGTTCATTGAAAATTCAATAAATATGATTGCACAAGCGATTGCAAGTGAACGATTTTTTTCTGAATTTAATCTTCTGACCCCTTCAAGTCCGTAAATTGTTACTCCGTGGTGTTGGTAATCTGAAAAACCGTCTTGCTTGATTACTTGAGAACCTTGAACTTTTTTAGTACAGAAAAATGCGTTTACGAATGAGAAAAATGCAAAGATAATCAAAAATGTTGCAAGTGTCAAAAATACAGGGCTTATTCTCAAACCTGAAATTCTAACCCATCCTGCAGCTTCAGGGAAGCACATTGCAAGAGTGTTTGAAACACCATAAGCCAAAAACGGTGCTGTTAAAATCCCGACAACGGTTTCTCCGATTGATTTTAGCTGTTTATTGAACATTTTATCCTTAATATATTGGATTTTTGAATTGCTCAAGCTATTTATATAACGTTCAATCCATTGTCTGTAAGATTTAATAACACTTTCAAAATCTTCTCTGTATTCATATTTGTCAAGCGTTATAGCCCATTCAGTTGCGTTGCATTTGAAATATCCGCAGCTTATTGCAAGAACGGCCATTATGCCTGAGAAAAAGAATGAGATAAATATCGCAAATGTCATAAAATCATTCAAATTCATATAATATACAAGGTTTACGACATATACACCCAAAACAAATATTAGTGAGAATATTAACATAAAACTTTGTCCAAGTTTTGCTGATTTAGACATTTCTTTTTGAATATTGCTTTGCAAGTATAAATAAATCCCCTGTTTTAAAAGTAGGCATATTCCGTAAATCAGGATTGTATATATACCCCATACTTTTATATTTGTCGGAAGATGCAGGAAGTTTGCTGATTCTTTAATCTCAAGTCCCATAAGGTAATTTGAAACTCCGAAGGCGCAAACCATTGCACTCAAAAACATTGCAATATGTAAGAAAATACTTGTTTTTGAATTTGTTGAAAGCTTTTGTTTTAAATCATTTATGTGGAAGGCAACCTGTTTGATAATTGCTACACGAGCGTCTTCCAAATCTTCTTTTTGTTTTTCAAGTTTTACCTTTGTAATGGCATTAACATCTTTTCCGTAAAGACCTTTAATATCATCTTCTGTCAAGTCTTCTTTCCCGATTGAGGTTATTGTTTTTTTAGGTTGTGTTTCATGAGCTTCTTCAATCACTTTAACGCTTAAAAATTCATCAGAATCACCAAACATCAATTTGCAAACGTTTTTGACTTCAACTCTTTTTACAGGCTGGCCTTTAAAAAGAACTTTATCACTTTTAAATGTGTTTATAATTACGCATTTGTTTTCAGCGGCTTTGTATTCCAAAGTTAAGAAAAGCTCGTAATTTGTTTTTAGTATAACATCGCATTTTGGGTTTGTGCCGACACTGATAACATCTTTGTTAAATGTTTTTTCGCCTTGTGAAGTTGATATTATAATAGCCATTAATAATCCTCATTTTATAGTTTTAGTGAAAAGTTTTAAGTTTTTAAA
Organism: uncultured bacterium; assembly: GCA_900555175.1. GTDB lineage: Bacteria > Cyanobacteriota > Vampirovibrionia > Gastranaerophilales > Gastranaerophilaceae > Stercorousia. The sequence goes on along the minus strand of USJT01000111.1, from coordinate 2,039 downwards.
TTTATCTTCCTAATGCGTGAAGAAATCTTCTGATAGATTTATCGGTATTTTGTTTAGGTGCAACGATTAAGTGATTTTCTCCTAAAACAGGTGTAAGAGTCTCTTTTACCTGATCAAGTTTTGCAGGATGTGCATCAAGAAACATCATAGAAATATCAGGTGCGTATTTTTTTACGTTTTGAACATTTTTAGGTAAAGTTTTCCAGTTAATTTGTTTTTCAACAGCACCTTCATTTTCAAGATCTCCGATTACAACAACCGCAGGAACATAACCGTTTTTTTTCATTGAAAGAGCGTGTGAAAAAGCTTTCTTTAGCCCTACGCCGTATGCGGTTCCATAATCTTCTTTATCATATTGGGTAAAGGCATCCATAGATTTTGTAATCGTGCTGCCGTTCATCGGACCGCCTTCATATATTAAATAAGCATCTTCTGACACTCTCAAAATTTTAATTTGATATTAAGGATCTAAAAGATTACAAATTTGTCGAAGCATTTTTTTCTGTTCCGGAAGATATTTCTGATTTGAAGCAGAAGAATCTATAACAAAAATAACTGCTGCAGGGTGAAAATCATCTACTTTAATTTGTCTTAATCCTGCCCAAATAAATTTTAATGCTACTGATAAAACCAGTATTAATAATCCAACTGTAACTAATCTTTTGTTTAATTTCATAAATAAAATATAACATATTTTTGTGATATCTGCAAATGAAAAAATTAAAAAAAATAGTTAAGCCAGCTTATTATATTTATATTTTAGTAGGTTTGATAAGGAGAAATCGTGAGCGGTTGCGTTAATTTAAGCTCTAATGTTGTGCCATCGGGAATTTGAATATCTTCACCTCTTTGCATCGCACCTCTCAAACCTCCGCCTAATGCTCCAATACCTCCATATATCGCCATATTGCGTCCCCAATCATAACCGCCGCCTAGAGCTGTGAATGCTGCGCCGATAAGCATTGTCCCCAATGCTCCGATAACTACATCTCGTGTCATCTTTTTAGCACGTTCACTTTTGGCTTCCATATATATGTTTTCTGTCGAAACTTGAAACATATTGCCATCAGGGGTTAATATTTCATTAAAGTTTATCTCTAAAGATCCGCTTCCATAAGCATAACCTGCATTTTGTGCATCTTTTGCAGTCCCGTATACCAAGCTTCCGGCAGGTGCTATTAATGTACCGTTATAGATGAAGTCTTGAGTAAGTTTTGCTGTAAGTCTGTCATTTTTTTCAAGACTGCCTGAACTTATTCCTGAATCAAATGTTATTGCAAAGGTTGTTCCTTCAGGAACTTTTACAACTTGCCCAAATAGCGGTCTTTGTTGAGGTTGAAAGGTATTGTTTTTTACTTCTTCTTCTACAATCGGGTTATAATTTGCTCGCTCATTATTGTCTTTTACTTCTGTTGTATTTTCTTTTTTAGTAAAATTTGTAGGTTGAAAGATTTGAGATTGTTTCCTGTCAAATTCTGCCTGCGCTTCGTCACTGAAATCGTATTGCGCTAATGCAGGCATTGTTATAATTTGAAAACATATTAAAAGAGCCAAAATCTTTTTCATAACTACTTATATTATAAATGATTATTGAATTATTACAATATCCTTGTTATAATTGTATACACAGGAGAGAAGAAAAGATGGAAAAAATATTAGAATTACTTGCAGTCGTTATAAGTGCTTATATAATCGGTTCTATTCCGACAGGTTATATTATTGTAAAAGCATTTACAGGCGAAGATATTAGGACAATAGGTTCAGGCTCAACAGGTGCAACTAATGTCAAAAGAGTTATGGGCAAAAAATGGTTCTTTATAACTTTGCTTCTTGATGCGTTTAAAGGTGATTTGCCGGTTGTATTGGCTGCTTTATTTGCAAAAACTTTTACAGGAATCGGTTTGTTACCTGTATTGGCTGCAGTTGCCGTAATTATCGGGCATAGTAAATCTGTATTTTTGAAATTTACAGGCGGGAAATCTGTTGCATCAGGTGTAGGTACTATTCTTGCATTGAATTGGCAGGGAGGGCTTTTTATT
>USJT01000110.1 GCA_900555175.1 uncultured bacterium | reverse complement strand
AATAAATTTTAAAAAAGCGTCTTTAAGTTATGACTTAAAGACGCTTCAATATATCAGAATTTATTACATATGCAATTGAGCTGAGAAATCAGCAATATACCAATCGTTCTCCGTTTTCTTTACAGCTTCTCGCAATGTTTTAATTATTTTTTCTTCATTTTTAGCTGTAAATGCTCTAAGTGATATTGGTTTTATATATTTTGGTATATCTTTACCATATTTTTTATGACTTAGTGAAACATTATCTAGTTTTTCACTTATAAAAACGTCAGCATTTTCTTCTTTTTCTAATCTATTAATAAATCCGCCTCTTTTTTTTACAATTTGAGACATTTTATTAATAGTTTTTGTACTTCCGAGTAAATTAAAATAAATTTCCACCTAAATTTAAAATTTTAAAAAAATTTTCAACACTGTCCTGTCCCAAAATTCCTGAACTGTGTCTAAATTCCCGCCATTTAAGGTTTTGAGACACTGTCTTGTTTTAGACATTGACGGACAGTAATCGGACTTTTTTGCCAGTTCAGGAATTTTATTTTTAGCAAATTCCGACTAAAAAAATCAAGATATATTTGAAACACCCCCTATTAGTTCAAAAAAATCAAATTCCTGCAATGTCTGTTCAATGATATTTGTCCAAATCCTTTAGCGCACCTTCGTAATCCTGTTGTTCATATTTTGACCAGCCCAGTTCATTATACGCTTCGGCACTGGTTAGTACCTGCTTGAATTCATCACCATAACTATTCAAATCTGTAACTCCTAAAATTCTATAAAATATTTTTAATTATAACATATTATTTGGCAAATTCAAGTTGGATAGAGTCCAATTTGTTTGTTTTAGATACAAAAAATATGCCGCGTCTCGGAATCGAACCAAGGACACAGGGATTTTCAGTCCCTTGCTCTACCAACTGAGCTAACGCGGCATATTTTATTTAGTTGTAAATCTTTTAATATTGAGGCAAAAAATATTCGTCTGGAGTAAATGGATATAAATATTTATTTGCCACGTTTTTTATTATACTGGCTGAAAATTTTCAGTCAAGAAATTTTTTTAAGAAGCACTCGGAGCTATATATAAAGTAACATTACGACCTTCAAGCTGAGGTTTCTTTTCTATTACAACAGGCATGTTCTTCAAATCTTCTACAAACTTGTTTGCAAGATCGAATGCAAGATTTGAATGCTGCATTTCACGACCTCTTAACATTACAACAATTTTTACTTTATTGCCTTGAGAGATGAATTTCTCAATACTTTTTATTCTTACTTGATAGTCATGAGTATCAATCTTATAACGAATCTTTATCTCTTTTACATCTACTGTATGCTGTTTTTTCTTTGCTTCTTTTGCCTTTTTGTCTAATTCATATTTATATTTACCATAATTTAGAATCTTTGCAACAGGCGGATCTTGATTTGGATTAATTAATACAAGATCTAAATCAGCATCATAAGCTAATTGTAAAGCCTTTGATGTAGGTATAATCCCTTTATTTTCACCATTTTGATCTATTAAACGAACTTCTTTTGAACGAATTCTTTCATTCATTATTGCTTGATTTTTGTGATTTCTTGTGTCGTTGGGTGCTATTGTCTTATCTCCTATGTTGTTATTTAGTAATTACAAGTGTCATGGTAGCACAAAATTACTATTTTAGCACATTTCAAACAATTTTTTTTTTGTAACAAAATGTAAATCAGTTGCAAAAATGCCTTAAACCTCTTATTTGATAACAATTTCAAGGTAATTTATATTAAAGGTTCATTAAAGTTTTAAAAACAACATACCGATTATATAAACACAAGCAAATATGAACAGAAGAGATTAAATAAATAAAAAGGAGTTTATGTATGGCTAACGAACAAAAACAAGAAGAACAAACACAGGAAGTATTTTTGGATTTAAACAACGGTGAATATTTGCAATTTGATATGACACTTCCGATACAAATATTGTTTGATGATGTTATGAATTTTGTATCAAAAACGAATTTTGAGAATTAATAAATATTACTATTCAAAAAGGCGGCTAAATTTTTAGCCGTCTTTTTTTTGTTAAAAAATATAGTAAAATGTCGATGTTCGTGCAATAATAATTGTATTAATATTTTTGTGTGAAGAGGGATTGTATTTATGAATAAAATTTTCAAGTTAATGTTTGCTTTAACACTCGGTGCTGTTACTATTAATCCGTGTTTTGCGGATTTTAAAGAGCATTTTGATTTAGGTCAGCAATATTTATCCAATTATCAATATTCAGGGGCTATTACTGAATTTAAAAGCGCATTAAGAATAAATTATCTTGACAATTCTGCAAGAATTGGACTTATTAACTCATATATTGCACGCGGAACTTATTATGCTAACACTGATAAGGATTATGCAAAAGCTGCAGATGATTACCGTGCAGCACTTTTTTACCTGGTATATTACCCGAATTCTAATCAGGTAAGAAACTCTTCACAAGCTATTGTTCAAGTAACATCAAACCTTAATCAATGTCTTAATGAAATAAATTTTGATACATCAGCACAAAACAGATTTGATACAGCAAAACAACTTAGAGCAGAAGGTGAATTTGCCGCAGCAGGTTATGAATTTAACCAATCACTAAGCGATACAAGCCTTATTAAAGAAAGTTTTCAACAAACAGGTGATATCATGAAGCTTTTAGGCAACGACACAAAATCTGCAGAATTCTATAAAAAAGCAGTATCTGTTGACCCTAACGATATAGACCTTAGACTATCGTATGCAAAAATGCTTGATAAATTGCAACAAGAAGATGAAGCAGTTGAACAATATAATTTTGTATTATCAAAAACCACTGATAACAAAGATGTCTTATATTCGCTTGAAAGAATTTATAAAAGAAAACTTGAAGAATCTCCAAATGACGCTGCAATAACAGCTAATCTTGGTGCAATTATGCAAAAAGAAGGCAACTTCGATGAAGCGTTAAGATATTACTCTAAAGCAGAATATTTAGATCCGTCAAATATTAATACCCGCTTGAATGTAGGCACTTTATATCAACAAAAAGGGGACTACAAAACAGCAATCACGGCCTATGATTCTGTATTAATCATTTATCCTGACAATGTTCAGGCAAATTTATACAAAGCACAATCACTTGCGGCAATGGGTGATAACAAAGGCGCTCTTGAACAATATAAAAAAGTTTTAGCCAAAGAGCCTGATAACGAAATTGCACAAAATGAAATGCTTAATACTGTTAAAAGCACAATGACAACAGCACAATTTATTGATTACATCAAGAAAAATTACTCAAATAATGCCGCAGATATTCTTTATAACTATGCATTAGACCTTCACAAACAAAACAAAATAGCTGATGCTATCGCAATTTATAATGAAGTAATAAAACTTGATTCATCTAATTCTGAGGTTTATGTAAACCTTGCAATAGCTCAAGGACAAGATAAAAACTATGATGCAGCTATTGCAACTTTAAATACTGCAAACCTTAAATTTCCGAATAACAAACAAGTTTCAGACACTATAAAATCAATTAACGCTCAGTCTACCGATGAAAAATTGGATAAAGCAGCTAATTTTTATAATAACAAAGATTATCAAAACGCGATAAATGAATACTTAACAATAAAACCTGCAACATCAGATACAATGCTTGCAATCGCATCATCATACCAAAATCTTGGTAATAATGACAAAGCTATTGAATATTATAAACAAGCACTAAATCTTGCCCCGACAAATTCTGATATTGCATACTACATAGCAGCCTTATACTCAGAACAAGGTGACACTGCAAATGCCAAAACTTATGCACAAAAAGCTATTACACTAAATTCTGATAATAAAGATGCAAAAGAATTACTGGAAAGCTTAGACGCTCAAATAGCATCAGAAGAACTTGATAAAGCAGTTTCACTTTTCGATGCTCAAAAATATAATGAAAGCTTAGCAATCTTGAATAAAATACTTACCACTGAGCCAAAAGATGCATACGCACTATATTATAGAGGTATGATTTATGACACTCAAAAGAAATACACAGATGCTATAAACGATTATAAAAAAGCCATCACATCAAATCCTGATTTAATAATTATAAATTATTTGATAGGTGTAGATTATGATATGCTTGAGCAGTATAAAAATGCAATGTCATACTATAAAACATTTACATCAACATACAAAGATGATGATGACTACCTAAAATATGCTAAATCTCGTATTACAGAATTGGAGCCTTATGTCAAATAATATTGTTTCAACATTAATCCAAAGCCGCGTATCGCTTGCTCCAATGGCAGGAATAACAGATTATGTATTGAGAAGTCTTATCAGAAAATATTCAAAAAATGCACTTTTGACAACGGAAATGATTAGTTCTGAATATCTTGCACAAACCCTGAATGGGCGAAGCGGAACAGAGATTTTAAAAAGAGATCCGAATCATTCTCCTATATCTTATCAAATAAGCGGACACAAACCTTTTATGATGCGTCAGGCAGCAGAATTTTTAAGCGATTACGCAGATATGATAGATATAAATATGGGATGTCCTGTAAAAAAAGTAGTCTGCGGGCAAGATGGCTGTGCCTTAATGCGAAATCCGAGCCTTGCGGCAGATTTAGTTAAAGCAGTTAAAGACGGAACAGATAAACCTGTAAGTGTAAAATTCAGACTGGGATACACCTTTGAAGAAATGAATTATGTTGAATTCGGTCAACAAATGCAAGAGGCAGGTGCGCAATTCATAACAATCCATGCAAGAACCCGCTCTCAAATGTATTCAGGAGAAGCTGACTGGGAAAAAATAAAAGCTTTAAAAGAAAACGTTGATATTCCTGTATTTGCAAACGGAGATGTCACATCAGTTGAAGCTGCAATAAAATGTCTTGAACTATCAAAAGCAGACGGAGTTGCAATAGGACGAGGTGCATTAGCTGATCCGACTTTGATTGCAAGAATTGAACATTACTTAAGAACAGGAGAACAACTACCGCTTCC
>USJT01000109.1 GCA_900555175.1 uncultured bacterium | reverse complement strand
TGCCGACGAGAATGTGACTAAATGTCACATTGGAGGAGAGGGCGCGAAGCGCATCCACCACAAACGATAAAAGCATGTTCCGTGAAAATTTAATATTTTTTTGTGTCGATGTGGTGGAATGGTAGACACGCATGCTTGAGGTGCATGTGGCGAGAGCTGTGGGGGTTCAAGTCCCCCCGTCGACACCATAAAAAAGGCTAACACAAAATTATTTTTTTATGTTTGCCTAAATGCTTAACCTCTGAACTTATTTATGTTAGTCAATAAAGGTATTTCGGGGATATATTCCAGAATAACACGTTTGTAAGGCTCAGAACCGATTACTGTTCCTGTATGGTAATCGAGTTGTTCTATTAACCTATCTTCTCTTGAAATCAATTTGAACTTAGACAATGCTGGAAAAACAACCTCGCCACCGTGTTCCATATTTGAAGATATTTGTGAACCTTTAGGTATTCTATATTCTATCAACATAGGATCAAGTACTTTCTGTCCTTCAATATTATATGCGCTACCCATATATTGCTTAGCACCCAATTTATAATGTGCACCATAAGCATATCCTCTTGTTGGAATTATAATATCTCCAACATTTGCTGAATTTATAACATCATAATCTTGTCTTGGTGCTCCTATACGTCGGTTTACACCTCTATAAGCAACACAATCTCTTGGCTGAGGTATTAGTTTTGTAAAAGCAGCATTATCTTTTAACAACAATTCAGTTTGATAATCAAATTCCTCCATTTCTTCTTGAATTCGCTCTTTATATCTATTGTAATTTTTATTTTTTAAGTATTCTAGGTGTTTAATTCGTTCTTCAAACGTAGAATTACAAAATCTATTATAACTGTGAAAATTATGATGGTCATTTACCATAGTTTCACCTCTCATACAATACGGCGTGGAATAACCCTCAGGGGGGTGTTCCATCCAAGAGTCAACTTTTTTTACAAATGTATCTGTTTTTAGTTCAGGTTTATATTTGACACCTTGTATATCTGTTGTTTTAATTGATTTAGTTTGCAAAACACTGTTTTTCTCACATGCTTTTAACCAAGCTGAAGTTTTTTGTGCTAAACTCATTCCAAGTTTTTCTAAACCCATAAAATTTCCTTAATTTCTTTTTAAAACCACTATAATGCAATAAAGTATTTTTTTTATTTTAAATTGCCTGATTTTAAATATTCAACGTAAATAATCTTAACATTTCACCCCTAAAAAATTTCTCATATTGTAATACTCTTGAGGAGACTGTTTCATTAGTGTAATCAGTTCAACGCAGAGGTTATTCATACAACTTGTTTGTGATATATTATTACTTGAGGGTTCCAGAGTCTGGAGTTTCTCGACAATTAAAAAAGGGATAACATTTGTTGTCCCTTTTATTTCGATAAGTTTAATATAGTTTCATTTAAGCCATTACATCAATAATTTGACCAGTTTGCATTGCTTTATTAGCACACTGAGCAAATTTATCACTATTTACAGGAATTCTATCAGTTAAAGGGGTAATGCCATTTGGACCTTGAGCGAAAGTATTATAGCTGACAAAGGTTGTTCCATCAGGATTTTTTCCTATATGAGTTATATTATAAGGATTTATGTAATCATTTCCTACTTTAATATAACCAGTTGACATTAACTGTTGCATAACACTCCTTTCTATGTAAAACACTTTTTATAAAAACTTTTATTATGCAATTGTAAAAACATATAAAAATAATAATTGCTTTAATATTAATATTTGTAAATTCAAATTTTACATTTCTATTCAAAAATAATTCTGATATTGTAATATTCTTTATTTGACTGTTTCAAATTCATAAAGAATATAGATATAACTTAATTAGCAATTCATTTGATAAACTTGCCTAAAAAAGAATTTTAGAACAACTTTGTTTTAGTTTAACCATCCAATAACCATCGTTTTCTTTTGGATTAAATTTAGTCCACCAACCAAAAGGATATTCTTGTTTTACATGTTCCAAAAGTTTTGTATATTCAATATAATATTCGTGCTTCAAATCAGCTTGGAATTTGCCTAGCCAAGATGTTGCTTTTGAAAAATATTTACCGACAAAAACAGACTTGTATTCATCTAACAAATTTTCAGATTTCAACATTTCTTCTACTCCGTAGAAAACATAAATCGGAGAAAAATTCTTTTTCTTTTTCACAGTCATCGCAGAGCCCTTACGGTTTTTACGATAACAATAAATATTTTCAGGCAAAAGCGCAATCCTTTCTGCCTTAATCATTGAATGGAAGAATGGAAGCTGATCCTGTCCAACTTTTATATCCTGAAATTTTATATTATTTTTTATCAAAAAATCTCTTTTATATAATTTTGTCCAAGCTGTTGACGGAAATTTGAAAATATCTTTTTTTATATCTTTTGCAGAGAACACTTTATTCAAATATTTTTTCGGCAATTTATCAGCACTATATCCGCCTTTTTTGCCTTTGCCGTCATAGTAAGAAAGCCCGCCAAAAATTAAGATATCAGTATTTAATTCATCAGCTTTTGCAATAATTTTATCAAAAACGTTTTCTTCAACCCAATCATCACCGTCTACAAAATAGATATAATCACCTTTTGCAATAGCAAGTCCTGCATTTCTTGCAATTCCTGAACCTTCATTTTTTTTATCAATAATAATTATACGGTCATCTTTCTCCTTATAACTTTGCAAAACTGATAAAGAATTATCAGAAGAACCGTCATTTACGCATATAATTTCAAAATCTTTAAACGCTTGATTTAAAATACTATCCAAACATTGTGGAATATATTTTTCAACATTATAAATCGGAATTATAACAGATAGTTTTGTCATAAATTGATTATAGCATAAAACAAGGAAAAGAGATTCTGAAACAAGTTCAGAATGACAATTTTATCATTTTTTACATGCAAAATAAACAAGTTCCCAATAACGAATTTGCTATTTTGAGCAAAAAGTTTTATAAAAACTCAAATATTATTATCTGCCGATTTCTGTTGCTCTTTGTGCCATTGATTTTGTAATATTTATCAAAGCAAGGTTTGCTTCATAAGCTCTTTGAGCAAGAATTGCATCTGCCATATCAACAGCAGGGTTAACGTTAGACGCTCTTATATAACCGTTTGCATCAGCATCTGGATGTCCCGGGCTATAAATTTTATCACCCAAAGTCGGATCTTCAACACATCCGTTAAATACAACACCACCCTGCAAATATGGTAATGTGCCAATACCAAAAACATCTTCCTTCATAGCGTTCATAACCCCATGGAAAGAGATATCTTCTGTTGCATTCAAAACAGGGATTTTTCTTACGTAATTCGGAGTATCAACATTAGCTATGTTTTTTGCATGAATATCTATCCTTAAGCCATGAGCTCTTAAGGCATTTTCGCCAATATTCATAGATTCCATTATACTCATAATTTACGCCTTTCTAGTTTTACCTCACCAGTCTTGTTTTATTGTATTGTTTACGGAATTAAAATTTTATTTTAAATTCTATTTTCCGACATTTATTACAGTTTTCATTTCTGTAATTATATTAGACATTCTTCTTGTTGCCATCGTATAAAGTATTGAGTTTTTTTGCAATTCCATCAATTCCTTTGCAGGCTCAATTTCTTCATACGTTTTTTCTTCAATTACACCTGAAGGGCCTAATTTTTCAGATAATTTTGTTTCCAAAGGACTATTCATTGTATTTAGATAATCCCCAAAATTAATATCACGACGAACATACCCCGGAGTATCAACATTGGCCAAATTTGAGCCTAATGCACGTTGTTTCTGGGATATCAAATCCATCATTAATGTAACTTTGCCCATATTATCTAATGGTGTAAACATTTTTTAACCTTTCTTTTTTATTGAGCGAAATGCTCTTTTTCATGTTGTCAGATAAAGTTTTATTCAAAACTTAGGTGGCAGATTATTCTCTGATATTTATTGCTTTGTTATACATATCATCAACAACTTTCATCATACGTGTACTTGCAAGAAGTGATGCGTTTAGTCTTAGCATTTCTGAAGTTGCAGAATACACATCAGTATTGGAATTTTCCAAATTATTTTGACAGAAGCATTTATGATTTTTTACAAGAATAGGTTCTCCTGAGTCTGCTGTCGCTCTAAGTTTATTCATGCCTGCCTGTTCAAGGTTTTCTTGAGAAGGGAAACGAACAAGTGGAATTGTACCTAATTTTTTAGGCTGTGTATTTGCGGTATCGTAAGAATAAACTTCTCCGTTTGGTTTAATTTCAAATTTGTAGCAATTAGCAGGAATTATAATTCCTTCACCGACAACCCAATCATCAGAAGTTACAAGGTAACCGTTTTTACCTTGTTTAAAAGCACCATCTCTTGTGTATGCAACTTCGCCATCTGGAGAAACAACAGGGATAAAGCCGGTTCCGTTAATCGCAACATCATAAGGATTGGATGTAATTTGAATAGAGCCTTGTTCATAATCAGTTCTGATAGCACCTGTTAAATATCCGTCTTCATTCAACATTTGTTCAAAGCTAACGGATTTATAACCTCTTGTATTTAAGTTTGCAAGACTGTTTGCAACATAACCGAATTTTTCAAATTGAGTTATTACGTTATTTGCGCCTTTTCTTACTATACCTTGCATGCTGTACATAATTTATTCCTCACCTTTTATTATGACGTTGTTCCTAACTGTGAAATTACCTTTTGTAAATTCTGATTTTGAATCATAAATATTTGCCTGTTCGCTTCAAAATTTCTTATAATCGGCATCATAGAAATATTCGTTATACCCTTGTTTGACTTGCGGATCAAGCACTGCTACGCCATTTGAATCCACAACGCCAAGATATGCAACATCTTCCAGTTTGTGGGTATTTTTATTAAAGACGCTCACAAGTCCTTTTGAATTGATTTTTACATCTTCAATTTTTTCAGGCACAATCGGAAGTTGTATTGGCGTTCCTGCACTTGAAAGAACTTGAGCATCTTCAAGAGTTAACAAGTTTCCG
>USJT01000108.1 GCA_900555175.1 uncultured bacterium | reverse complement strand
ATTTCTTTATGGAATTCCTGCTGCCATACAAGCTTCTTCAAGCGCACGGGATTGTGAATTTGTACGGTATAGAATTGCGTAACGGTTGTAATCTCCGCCGGAATCTTGTTTTATTCTGCTTACGATAAAGTTTGCTTCATCAGCCTCGTCTTGAGCTTCAAAGTAGTCAATAAGCTCGCCTTCGCCTTTGTTTGAATATAGAACTTTATCTACGCGCTCTGTATTATTTTCGATAATTGCGTTTGCAACATTCAAAATATTTGCGGTTGAGCGGTAGTTTTGTTCTAATTTTATTAATTTTGTCTTTTTAAAATCTTTTTGGAAATTCAAAATGATTGTGTAATCCGCACCACGCCAACTGTAAATTGACTGGTCAACATCACCAACTACACATAGTGAGCGTTCATCCGGAATATCAGGTTCAAGATTTGTGTATAACATATTAATAAGCTTGTATTGAGCCATGTTTGTATCCTGAAACTCATCTACAAGAATATGTTGAAATCTGTCATAATACAATTGACGAACGTCTTTGCATTGTTCAAGAAGTTTTACGGTAAGCATTAGCATATCGTCAAAATCTATTGCGTTATTGTTATTTAGTGCATTTTCGTATTCTTCATAAATAGATGCAATTTTTTGTGATTTAAAATCTCTTGCAAAGGTCGCAAATGTATAAGCGTCTTGCATTTTGTTCTTTGCGTTAGAAATTACGGATTTTACAAGTTTTGGTTGATAAACTTTGTCATCTAAATTTAATTTTTTTATAGCCTGTTTAATAACTGCATTACTGTCGGTTTCGTCATAGATAGAAAAATTCTTGTCTAATTTTTTGCCTGATTGAAAGCTGTAATTTTCAATATTTTCTCTTAAAATTCTTCCGCAAATACCGTGGAAAGTCCCTACCCACATATATTTAACAACATTTTCGCCCAAAATGTTTCCAAGACGTTCTTTCATCTCTTTTGCCGCCTTGTTGGTAAATGTAACTGCTAAGATATTTCTCGGTCTTACGCCGTTTTGTATTAAATACGCAATTCTTGAGGTAAGTAATTTTGTTTTTCCGCTGCCTGCACCGGCAAGTACAAGTAATGGACCTTGTACGGTTTGAACAGCTTCTCTCTGCTCTTTGTTAAGATTATCCAATATATTTTCCATATCCCTATTCCCAAAATCAAATTTTTGTGATATAATCAGCATAAACTAAAAACGTAAAGATTGCAATCAGAAAGTGAGAAAAATGGTGAAAACTGACGATATGAAAGTAATTATGGGATCTGAAGACGAAAAAAAAGAAAAACAAAGCTCAATTGTAGTACCAATCGATGATGATATGGATACAGTGGCGTCAGATTCACCTGATACAGTTGATGAACTTGCAATGGAATTGGCTACAATTCAACAATCTGCAAAAAGAATTGCCATAATCGGCAGCCGTAATCTTCCTATTACTCATCAACAAATGATTGAAACTTTAACTACCGCACTTGTTATGCAAGGCAATATAATTATTACATCAGGCGGTTCTTCAGGTACAAACGCTGCTGCAATCAGAGGCGCTATGAAGGCTAATCCTGATAAATTAAAAGTTATTTTACCTCAAACAATCGGTCAACAGCCTTCTGATGTTCAAAATCAGCTTATTGGGGTTCCTAATATCGTTGAACACCCTGACAGAGCTATGATGACTCTTGCTGATGCTTCAAGAGTGTGCAACAGAGAGATTATTGACGATTGTAATCAATTAATTTGCTTCTTGTCACATACAAGTAAAACTTTGCATAATGCTGTTCAGTACGCTGAAGAAGGGCACAAAGTTATTACAGTATTCTATTTGGATTAATTATGTCTGAGCAATTAAAAAAACTGACAGGCAAATTTGGCTACGAAGCTGTTGCAAAGCATCTTATTAATGATTGCGATGTTGAGCTTTTCAAAGAGCTTGTTGATAATGATGATTTTTTATTCGATTTTGTAAAAAATAATGTCGCTGATAGGATTGCAAGCCAAATTAACGAAAATAATTATCGTAATTTGCTTGAGTTTATCAAATATTATTCACCTTCTTATGAAGATGTGGTTGTTTCTGCTTTCGTAAAATATGCAGATGAAGATTTGACGGATATTTTACTTGATAAATTTGAACACGGTACTGTTGAAGAAAAAATTTATGCCGCAAAATATTTTGCTAAAATTCAAGATCCTTTAGCGCATGATTTTTTGAAGATTAATGCATATTCCGAAAATGAATATCTTGCTCAAAATTGTGCTTATGCTCTTGCACAGTGGAATGATAGGGAAGCTTATAATCTTGCGATTGCAAAATTGCATTGCGGTGATGATTTTGATGAGCTTGCTGCCGTAAAATTCCTTGTCGCATACGGAGATAAGTCAGCAGTTCCGGCAATTATTGACACTATGAAAAGTTCTGCAATGCCTGAAAATATTGCAGGAGAAATTCCGTATCTTGAAAATTTGTTCGATTTGATTGAAAAATCTTACGAAGATGCACTGCTTGTAATTAATTATATTATTGGCGGACTTGGTGAAATTTTGCCGCTTTCGTGTGTTTTTGACTTTGAGCTTTTTGAAGTTTTTGAAAAATTAATCAACAATCACACAGATAGCAAATTTGCTGTTGTAATTCTTCATGCTCAGGAAAAGTTTGAACTTCTCACTGATAATGATGAATATTTGTTTGATGAAGATAAAAATACCAAAAATGAAATCCAAGATATTAAAAAATTGGTGAAAGGTGTTAATAGAAAGAATTTGGAAGCCCATGTAAATGAAGAATTGAGAGAAGATAGCCCATTTGTTTTTACGGCACTTGATTTTGCAGAAGATGTAGTTGCAATACGTGAGCTTTTGAAATCAGATAATCAGACACTTATATTAAAAACAGCAGAAGTTTTGAAAAAATTAGGCAACTTTGATGAAACAGCAAGAACTGTTGCATTATTGAAGGTTACGGATATAAATATTAAGGCAATAATAAGAGCTTTGTAATTATTTTCGTGGTAATATTTAGTTATGGAATTTACGGAAAAAACAATTAATTCACAATTAATTTTTGACGGAAGAGTAGTAAAGCTTTATAAAGATAAAATTGAACTTCCAACAGGTCAGGAAAGTTATAGAGAAGTCGTAAAACATTCAGGCGGTGTCGTTATCTTTGCCAAAAAAGAAGATAAAGTGCTTTTGGTAAAACAATTCAGATACCCGATGAAGGAAGTTTTGTATGAGCTTCCTGCAGGAAAACTTGAAATTGGTGAAGATCCTTTTGAAGCGGCAAAACGTGAACTGGAAGAAGAAACAGGATATTGCGCAAATAAATGGACTGATTTGGGCTATGTTTACACATCACCCGGTTACAGCGATGAAAAACTTTATCTGTATATGGCTGAAGATTTGGAATTTACTCACTGTCATCCTGATGAAGGTGAAATTTTGCAAGCATTGGAATATAGTTATGACGATATTTTGAAAATGATTGCAAATGGTGAAATTAATGACGCAAAAACGCTTTGCGCTATTATGAGAGCTCAAATTAAAGGATAGGATTATGCCTGAAGAAAAAAATAAAATAAAAATGGTTGCAACTGATATTGACGGAACAATCGTAAAATGGGATACGGGTTTTTCTGACGGTGTCAAAAATTGTATCAAAAAACTTTGCCAAAAAGGGATTAAAGTTGTGCTTGTAACAGGCAGAATGCATTGTGCTACTCATCATATAACAGAAGAATTGGGACTTAAAACACCTGTTGTGTCGTATCAGGGCGGTTTGATAAAAGATTATGAGGGCAATACTTTATATCAAGAGAATTTGGATTCTGATGTTGCAAAACAAATTATTCAATGGGCTAGAAAAAATAATATTCATATAAATTTGTATATCGATGACAAATTGTACGTTGAAAAAGACAACGATTATGTAAAAAAATATACGGAAGGAAAATTTGTATCATATACAGTTTGCTCTTTTGATGATTTGGAAATCAAAAATGTTAATAAAATTCTTGCAATCGATTACAGCGATGCAGAAAGAGTTACGGGTTGGGTAAATGAATTACGGGCAAAATACCCGCAACTTTATATTGTTAAATCAACCCCTTATTTCTGTGAAATCGGCAGTGCTCAAGCTAAAAAATCTCTCGGTGTTGAATTTTTAGCCAAAAAATGGGGATTGAAAAAAAACGAAATTTTAACAATCGGTGATCAAAATAATGATATTGAACTTTTGAAAGCAGGCGGGATTAAGGTTGCTATGGGAAACTGCACTCCTGAATTGAGAGAATGCGCTGATTATGTTACTGATACCGTTGAAAATGACGGCTTTGTAAAAGCTATGGAAAAATTTTGCTATTAATTTATAAATAAATTATAATGTTATTTATAAAATTATTGAGAGGGTAAAAAATATATGTATAGAATAGGTCTGGGATACGATATTCACAAACTTACTGAAGGCAGAGATTTAATAATCGGCGGGGTTAAAATTACACATGAAAAAGGACTTCTCGGACATTCTGATGCGGATGTTTTAATCCACGCAATAATTGATGCAATGCTTGGTGCTCTTGCGTTGTCTGATATCGGCACACTTTTCCCCGATACTGATGAACTATACAAAGATGCTGATAGTACAAAGCTTTTAAGTGATGTTTATAAGTTAATAAAAGAAAAAAAATACACAATAGAAAATCTTGACAGTAATATAATTGCTCAACAACCGAAAATGATGCCTTATATTCCGAAAATGAAAGAAGTCTTATGCCACATTCTTTCAATCGAGCCCGACAGGTTGTCTATAAAAGCAAAGACGAATGAGAAAATGGACGCGGTAGGTCAAGAACTTGCAATCGAAGCTCACGCAGTCGTGCTTTTGAAAAAGGTATAAAAATAGAGAATTATCATTATATGTAAAATATTGAATTTGAGATAAATTTGGAATGACAAAGGATTTTATACTTCAGTCATCCTGAACTTGTTTCAGGATCTATCTTAAAGAAGCTGAAATAAATTCAG
>USJT01000107.1 GCA_900555175.1 uncultured bacterium | reverse complement strand
AAGTGCAGAGTCTTGCGGGAAAAATCCATTTTTTTAGATAATAGGTTTGAATGAAGATTCCCACGCCATGTTGGAAGTGTTCAGAGGCTTCATAGCTTTTCTGTAAGATTTTTTGTAATATATAGGCCAAGTCCGCTACCTTGAACTTTTCTTGTCAGCGGGTTATCTATTCGTGAAAATTTGTGGAATATTTTTTCATAGCAATTTTCAGGAATTTGCGAGCCTTTATTGGTTACTTTTATTGAAACCATTTCATTTATAAGATTTGCTTTTATTGTAATTGTTGTATTTTCATCCCCGTATTTTGCAGCATTTTCTGTTAAATTTGTCATTATTTGTTGAAATTTGTCTTTGTCTGCAAGAATAGGCGGTATATTTTTATCAATATCTATTTTAAAATTTTTATCTTTATATTGATTTTTGACGATTGCTGTAATTGTTTCTATGACAGGTTTTATTGAAACTTCTTTGTAGATAAAATTATCTTTTGAGTTTTGGAGTTTTGTCACAGAAAGCATATTTTCAACAAGATTAATTAATCTGTTTGATTGCTCGACTATAATGTTTAAAAATCTTTTTTTGCTGTCATCATCCAGTTTGTCCCAAGATGAAAGCATAGTTTGAGAAAAGCCTCTGATAGAAGTTAATGGTGTTCTTAACTCGTGGCTTATTGTTGATATAAAATCTTCGTAATCTTTAGTTTCCATAAGTTAATTATAGCAAATTTTTTTAATTTGTTAAGGTGTTTTTAGTATAATTATCTTTTAGTGATGCAAGTTCATGAATTATATCTTTAATTTCAGGTGAAAGATCATCTATACCTGAGATATTTTTTTTGACAGCTTGAGCAAATTCTGCTTTCTTAAATTCGTGTAGTCCTCTGTGTTTGAAAAATTCTTCTAAGAATTCTACGTTAGAACCGTATTCATCTATGTTTTGAATTGGTGCGAGAGATATATTTTCTGTTTCATAATTTAGAGTTTTGAATATAAGTTCATCAGGCAGTAAATCTTCAAATTCTCCGCATTTTAAAATATGGATTTTATCAAATTCTCTTAATTTCGGTTTAATTTCTTCCAAATTAGATTTTGCATCACTGTCAAGAAGTACAAATATTGGAATTTTTAAACTTTCTGCAAATGTATAAAAATATTTTACAACCTGATTTTTGCCGCCTGCAGAAACTATATGAATGCCGTTTTGGTCAAAATCAAATGCGCATATTTTTGCAAATTCAGGTAGGAGTGTTTCTTCCGTAATCCCTTCGCATAAAACTATTTTTTTTATCGGAAAACCATAAGTGTTTTCATTAGGATTTGTGTCAGAGAGAGTTTTAAACCACTTTAGGTTGTTTGGAATATCTGAGGGTAGAAGTTTTATTATACTTTTATAATTAATTTTATTTTTAAGCAGCTTTTCTGTATTTTCACTGACTTTAAACAATGATTTTTCATAGTCATACAGTCTTTGATTTATCAGAAAATCGTTGTTTTCTTCTTCGATTGAAAAATTGATAATTTTTTGTGCCAATTCTTTTAATTCTTCGTAATCAAGGTTATCAAGATCCTGCTTTTTTAATTTAGGTTCAATAAGATTTGAGCTTATAATATCTTTGAAAACTCGAAGATATTTTGCTTCAGGTTCTTTAAATCTTGTAAGTCTGTCTGTTGAAATTATTAATTGTTCTTTTGATAGCGGTTTGATTTTCAAAATTTTGTTCCTAATTGTTACATTTGTTAATTAAAATATAATGAATTTAGCAAATTTTTTCTGTTTTTATTTTTTTATATAATAAGTAGTAGTGGAGTGGAATTGTGTATTCGTTAAATATTAACACCCAACAATATAATAATTATAACATGTCAAAGCCTGTTAAGGCTACTGAGGTTAATAATAATAAAGAAATAAATGCTCAAAAAGTAGCATTTACTTCAAACCCTATTATGACAAATATTCCGTTTAATGCTGCTCTCTCTGCTTCAAGATTTAGAACCGAGCTATCTTCTAACGATGAGAAAAAGAAATATAATGAGTTAGTAAAAATCTCAGATAAAGATACTAAAAAACATTTGAATACCCTTTTAAAAACGGGAGTTTTATTAAATTCAGCATCAAACGACAATTCTACTACTCTTGATAATTTGTATAAAATAGCAACAGCACCAAGAGCTCAAGGTTTAAATAATGCTGTTATCTTAAAAGATACAATAGATACTTTAGCGGATCCATACACTATAACTCAGCAATTTGGAAATATTCCATCCAAATATTATTCACAAGTTGCAACAGCTGCAGGTGACAAGGCTGGAGAAATTAATGTCGAACATTCCGGAACTTGTGTTGCTTCAAGTATTGAATTTAATCTTGCTCAAAAATATCCTGCTGAATTTGCAAGATTTGCAGAAGGTCTAAGCTCTCCTAATATGAGTGTTAAAAAGGTTATAAAAATGAATAACCTTGCAGATAATACACTTGATGCAATATGGCTTTTGAATGCTTTTGAAATTCCTTACGAAGCTCATGATTTTGATAAAGCTACTTTGACATTTGCTCCTGACAAAAATGCAATAATAAGAGCATTTATTCAAACAGTTGATAAAGATAAATTAGAAAGAACTCCTTTGGATGTTTTGATGCAATCAACGTTTATGCAAGTCGGTTCTCAGCAATCATACAACACTTTGACAGATAAACGTGCAGGCAAATTTAACCAAAACGATAAAGGTTTGATAGAATTTGAAAAAACATTTACGGAATCAGTTGTAGAAGATAAAAATAAAATTTCAGTTACATATCAAACAGTAGATGAAAATGCAAAGCTTGTCGGTTATGAAACAAGTTTTGATACTATGAAAAAACAGATTACGGATGCCCTGAATTTAGGTGAAAACGTAATTGTCGGTTATACTCAAGTTGATGATACAAATACAATTATCAACGGGCATGAAATAACAATTACCGGCGTAAAAACAGATAAAAACGGTAAAATGATATTTATATGTAATGATACTGATGATAATTCTTCATTACCTGTTGAGTATTCTGAAGATTATTTGTTACCGAAAATTCATCACGCAGCTCTACCTCAAGCAGTTGTTGCAAACGATGTAAATCTTGTTGAAAACTGGGTTGAAGGCTTGAAAACTTATAAAGAGCTTAAAAAACAAGCACAAATGAATGCTCAAGCTCAAATAAATTATCAACCTCAAATGATGAACCCGCAGGTACAAATGAATGTACAACCACAGATTAATGCTCAACCTCAAATGAGTATTCAACCACAAATTATTATCCCGCAACCCCAAGTTCAAATGGCGGCTTAATGTTAATTTACATTGAACCAAAATTTAGCAAAAAAAATATTGATGATGTTTAATAAGTAAAAAAGGTGAAAAAATATGAATATAAATCTAAATATGTTGCCGAAATTGAGTTTTAAATCTTTGGGTAATGCTGCTGCACAGCCACAGCAAATTTATCAACATCCGCAAACTTATCAACATCCGCAAACTTATCAATCATCTCAACCGATGCTTAATCCACAACCGAAAGCTGATTCGTTTGACAAGTCAAGTGCTCAAACAGTTGCATCAAAATATTCAGATCCTAAATATACTCAAACAGATATTTTTTATATAAATGATAACCATGGCCGTATAGGAAATATGGCTAGAATTTACAGCGCAAAAGAATTTTATGATTCAAATATGAAATCATCCAATGCTGACAAACTTGTACTTGCAGCAGGCGATATTTCTGCCGGTGCTGATTTGCATCTTGTAGAAGCTGCCAATAAATATATGAACGGAATTGGTGTTGATGCAACTTCTGACGGAAACCATGAATATGATGCTAACCCTGTTGATATTGCAAAAAGTAAACAAGGTGCTAAATTTAAAAGCTTAGGTATGAATTTGCAAATTCCTAAAGGAAACCCGTTGGATGGAATTATTGAAAAATCCTTTGTTATTGACAAAAATGGTCATAAATACGCAATAATCGGTTTGGCTCCGCCTGATTTGCATGAAAGAATCAGAGATAACGAATCAAGAAAACAAATTGGTGTTGATGATTTTGAAAAGACATTAAAAGATGTTCAAGCAAAAATTGATGAATATAAACAACAAGGTATAAATAAAGTTATTCTTTTATCTCATTGCGGTTTGGCAAAAGACCAAAGATTAGCTAAAGAAATATCTGGTATTGATATTATTATCGGTGGTCATACTCACGATTTGTTAAAGGGGATTGAAGAAGGTAAAAATTTACTTTATTCAAAATCAAACGAACCTGTTATTATTACCCAAGCAGGAAAAGACGGAGAATATTTCGGCGATTTGAAAATTACTTGGGATGATAAAAAAGGAATTATTGTAAAAGCTCAAAATAATGTTACTGCATCAAGTAATTTCAAACGTAACAGAGTCCTAAAAGGTGTATTTGACCATATTTTAGGCAAACCTGAACATTTAGGTGAAATAAAATCAGCTCCGGGACCTGTTAAAAACAGACTTCTTGATCCAAATCCTGACGGGTTCTTTATTATGGATGCCGTTAGACATGAATTTAATACTGATTTGGCATTAATCAATGTTGGTAATATCAGAGGCTTCTTTGAACCTGGACCTTTAGATTCTCGTCAAGTATTTGAAGTAGTACCTTTAAAAAATAATATGGTTAAGATGAAATTAACCGAAAAAGAAGTTGTTGATGCCTTGAAGCACGGTGCAAAATCATTTGTTCATTCAGGTAGCAAGCCTGGTATTGTAATTCCTTCAGGATTAAAGTATACGGTTACTCGCGGCGGTGAGTTGAAATCTGCAACATTCATTGATAAGTCAGGAAAAGAAATCCCAATTGATGTAAATAATCCTGATCCAAATAAAGTTTATACTGTTGCAACAGATGATTTCTTTGCCTCAGGCGGTGATAATTTAATCCCGAATAAAATCAAAACAGGTGAAGTTGATGAAAAATTCGATTTTGATAAAGATAAACTTGCCTGTGATTATATTAAAAAATTGAATACGCCAATTGAAATTAAAGATGACGGAAGAATTAAAATTGTTGATCAAT
>USJT01000106.1 GCA_900555175.1 uncultured bacterium | reverse complement strand
TTCAAATCCTTTATGTTCGGTTCCTGCCATAGGATGTGACGGGATAAAGTTGTATGGTCTTTGTTTTTCAGATACAAATTTTTTCAGGCTGCAAACATCTGTAACAACGTTTTCAGCTGATAAATAGTTTTCCAATTCATCCAGCACTGCTAAAGTTTTGTTCATTGGAGTGCATACAAAAATTAAATCTCTATCTTTTAAAACGTCATAAGTTTTGAAGATTTTATCACCGTTTTGAGATTGAGAAACTGCTATTACATCATATTTTTTCTTTAAATCTTTGAATAAAGATCCGCCAATTAAGCCTAAACCGATAATTCCTATTTTCATAAAATTATTATAGCATACAAATTGACGAAGGAATTATTGTTATTATATAATCATAAAATAAAAAGGGGGTTATAATATGGATTTATTGGAACTTTTAAAGAAGAGATATTCTGTAAGAAAATTTGATGATAGAAAAGTTGAGAAAGAAAAATTAGATTTGATATTGGAAGCAGGCAGAGTTGCTCCGACTGCTGTTAATTTTCAGCCGCAAAGAATTCTTGTTATAGAATCTCAAGAAGCTCTTGAAAATTTTAAAAAGTGTACACCATATCATTTTAATGCGTCTTTAGCTCTTTTGATTTGTTATGATAAATCGGTTAGTTGGAAAAGAGGTCATGACGGTTTTGAAATGGGTACAGTTGATGCAAGTATTGTAACAACTCACATGATGCTTGAGGTTGCAAATTTGGGGCTTGGTACAACTTGGGTTGGCTCTTTCAAAACAGAATTGTTGAGGGAATATTTTAATATCCCTGAGAATTTTGAACCTGTTGCAATTTTGCCAATCGGCTATCCTGCAAAAGATTCAACTCCTAATCCTCACCATAATGAAAGATATGAATTAAGCCACACTGTTTTTTATAACAAATTTTAGATTAATATATTTCGATATTATCAAGTGAAGTTGTTGTAAATTCAGATGTTTGCATAAGAGTATTTTCATCAATTTGTCCTGTTGCAACAAGTATTGTGTGATTTACTCCACCATTTTTTGCTGCAATAAAATCCATCGGGGCATCGCCTATCATAAGTGTATTTTCAGGATTTGATTTTAGTAATTCCAGTGCAAGTTTTACAGGAACGCCGCTTTCTTTAGTTTCTTTAGTGGATTCTCTGCCGATTACGACATCAAATAAATTCTCCCATTGAAAATGCTTCAGTGTCAAAAGGGTTGATTCTTTTGCATCTGAGGTTACAATTCCTGTTTTCAAGCCTTTAGATTTAATTTCTTTTATAAAATTTATTGCGGATTTAATCGGTTTTGTATATTCAGACATATTTTCATAAAATACTTTGCTTACGTAATCGAATATTTTTTCAATATCGTTTTCTGTAATTTTTATGCCTAAGTCATTTAGGTTTTTGCAAAATATTTCAATAATTACAGGTCTTGAATACATTGCGGTAATGCCATTTTGAAGCATTTCCCCTTTTGAAATATCATAGCCTAAGTAAAGGCAAAGTTTTGGAAACAGGTCTTTTGAAAGATTAAATCTTTTGATAATTTCTTTAACTCTCATCTCTGTCATTTTGCCCCAAAAGTAGTGCAAATCAATGAAAGTCCCGTCTTTATCAAACAATATTGTATCAATATTTTTGATTTCCCATTTGTTAGTTTTTAGGTTAATCATTATTTGTCAGCCTTTACGATTGTTTGAACAAGTTCTTTTGCAATTTTTGCTGCTTCTTCCATTAATTTTGGATCGTTGAACAGATTATCGTTTGTCAGGTAATCTTTTACGATTTTTCTTGCATAAGAACCTACTGCAAGGCAATGTGGTTGGACATCACACATGTGCGCAAGTTCAATTGATTTTGAATTTGTTCCGCCTGACATCATAATGTATGCCGGAAATTTTGCATTTTCAAACAATTGTGCAGTTGCAACAGCTTGTAATGTTGTTCCATAGTGGTCGTTACTTCCGCTCATCGCAATTCCGTCAGCCTGAATAATTGTTGTGTAAGGTTTTCTTATACTCAACATTTTTTTAACACGTTCTTTAAGTCTTTTGTCACCTAGTTCTGATCTGTCGATTGAAATACATAACATTCCGTCAAAGAAATCGTTGATTTGTAACCATTTGTCCATTACATCTTTTTCATCGGTTGAAATTGCATGAAATTCAATGCAATCAATCCCTTTTTGAATTAATTTTGGCAAAACTTCTTTGTAATCCTGAAGCTGGCTTTCCATTTCTATTGCTTGTTTAGGGCAGTTTTTGGCACATTGATAGCAGCCGATACATCTTGCTTTTTTAACTTTGTATTTATCAAGTTCAATAATCGCATCGTGAGGACAAATTAGTTTGCATTTCCCGCATTTAACACATTTTGTCTGATCAATTACGGCTTTTGTAATATGCGGATCGCCCTCAATTCCGACACTTACGCATAAGTATCTGTCTTCTTTTATTCCTGCTCTTTCCAAACCTCTTTTTGCAGCATCTACAATTTCAGGTTTTGCACATAAATCAAAAAAGTTGCAGCCTGCAAGTGAATAAATTGTAACAAGTCTTTCAACCTCTGTTGCATCTTCGTTTCCTGCTCCGCATACAAGTTTGAAACATTCTTTTTTGTCTAATAAATCTTTTAACATAAAATTTCCCTTTTCTTTTTAATTTATAAATTTTTGGGATAAAGTTGCAGTCGTAATAATTAAAATTCGGAGAGGGTGGGATTCGAACCCACGGAGAGTGTTACCCCTCACAGACTTTCGAGATCCGCACCTTAAACCACTCGGACACCTCTCCTTTTTATATTTTGATATCTTTATGGTGGAAATGTTTTGTTCCGTCAACGTAATCTTTTACAATATTTCCGTTACCTATAAGTTTGTATTTATAAATTGTTAAACCTTCAAGTCCGACAGGCCCTCTTGCATGGGTTTTGTTTGTTGAAATTCCGACTTCGGCACCGAATCCGTAGCGGAAACCGTCAGCAAATCTTGTTGATGCGTTAAAATATACGCCTGCTGAATCAACTTTGTTCATAAATTTTTCTGCATTTTCTATATTCTTTGTAATAATGCTATCAGTATGTCCTGAACCGTGTGTGTTTATGTGTTCGATAGCTTCATCAACATTTTTTACTGTTTTGAATGATAAAATCTTATCACCGTATTCGTGTGACCAGCTTTCAGGTTTGTCTATCAATTGAATTTCTGATAGTTGTAATGCGGCAAGCAGGTTGTCAATTTTAGGAAATTTTTCGTGGATTAACAAAGTTTCAACAGAGTTGCAAGCACTCGGGTATTGAGTTTTTGCATCTGTTACAACTTTTATTGCCATATCAATCAGCCGTTTCATCGACAAATATATGGCAAATCCCGTCAGCATGACCAAGTACAGGAATTTTTGTATTTTCTTTTATGAATTTAACAAGTTTATTTCCTCCTCGTGGAATTATCAAGTTAATATATTTGTCGCATTTTAGCATTTCTGCAACATCATCACGTGTGAATACTTGTTGTATAACGTTTTTTGGAAACCCCTCAACTTTTTCAAGTGCAGAATTTATAACTGATAAGACTTCTTTATTTGTGTTAATAGATTCTTTACCGCCTTTTAAAATTACAGCATTTGCCGATTTTATTGCAAGTGATGAAATTTGTGCAATAACGTCAGGTCTTGCCTCAAAGATTATCCCTAAAACCCCGATAGGACAAGATACTTTGTATAGAGTTAAGTCGCTGTCGAGTTCTCTTACTAATAGTTTTTTATTTACAGGATCTTCAAGTTTTGCAATATCTCTAATCCCTTGAATCATATCGCGCATTTTGTTTTCATCAAGCTTTAGGCGATTGAATGTTGATTTTGTAAGTTCGCCTGATTCTACAAGACTTTTTGCTGCTTCCAAATCTTTTTTATTGGCATCAAAAATTTCTTTTTTGTTAGCTTCAATTTCGTCTGCAATTTTTAATAAAGCAGTGTTTTTTAATTTAGTTGATAAATCCGCAATTTTTAATGAAGCATCTTTTGCATCTTTTGCGATTTTTACAAAGTCAATCATTGTTTTTCTCTCCTTGTTTGGGAAAAATATTTTTATAATAAATTATAAAAGAGTAATATTATCTCTAGTGATAATTGCATCGTAATTTTTAAATCCGAGAATTTCCATAATGTTATCGGAATGACATCCGATTACTTTTCTGCAAGAATCCGAGCTGTAATTTACAATTCCTCTTGCAATTTCATTATGGTTTTCATCAAGAATTGAGACAACAT
Source organism: uncultured bacterium (assembly GCA_900555175.1). GTDB lineage: Bacteria > Cyanobacteriota > Vampirovibrionia > Gastranaerophilales > Gastranaerophilaceae > Stercorousia. Next base: position 822 of record USJT01000106.1, on the reverse strand, counting down.
CACCTTTATTAAATTCGTGAATTACATCCAGTACACCGATTGGCAAAAGGCTTTTTTGTTCTAAAAGTGCTTTTTTAGCCCCTTTATTTACGACAATTTGTCCGATAATATTTGTTGCATAACCAATCCAGCGTTTTTTATCAGACAAGCTTTCGGTTTGCGGCAAGAACATTGTTCCGATTTCTTCCCCGTTAAAGATTTTTTGAATAACGTAAGGAATTTTTCCGTTAGCAATCAAAACTTTTCCGCCAAATCTTGTAACAATTTGAGCTGCTTTAAGTTTTGTTCTCATTCCGCCTCTGCCGCCTTCTGATGCGTCTGTTCCGAGTGCTAAAATTTCTTCATTAACTTCATCTACTTTTCGGATAATTTTTGCATCAGGATTTGTTTTAGGGTTTTTATCGTACAAACCTTCTACATCTGATAGAATTATAAGTAAATCAGCGTCTAATTCACTTGCCACAAGTGCAGATAACTTATCATTGTCAGAGAAACATACCTGCATGTGTTCAAATTGCGGGTGAACTTCAACAGTTGATACCGTATCATTTTGGTTGATAATAGGTATTACTTTAAGCTCAAGTAGTTTGTTTAATGTTGTTCTAAGGCTTAAATATCTTTGTCTTAGCGAAAAGTCATCTTCTGTTAAAAGTATTTGAGATGCAATAAGCCCGTATGTGTCAAAACCTGTTTCGTAAATCGACATCAATTTGCCTTGACCGATTGCTGCACAGGCTTGTTTTAAGGCAACACCTTCGGTACTTTCAATTCCCAGACGTTTTTTGCCTAACCCTACTGCGCCTGATGTTATTACGATAACTT
>USJT01000105.1 GCA_900555175.1 uncultured bacterium | reverse complement strand
GTACATAAACCCTCCGAATACATTTTACCATAAATAATCATTAGTTGATAGCAACTCCAAAGGAATAAATAAAGCCCTTACAGATTTTATGCAAAGGGCTTTTATTTATTTCAAATTGAAGATAACAAACTATTTTAAAAGACTTTTGATATCATCTAAAATCAATTCTTTTTTCAATCTATAACGGTCATATAAAGAATTCATCGGCTCTCTGTCTGTAAATTCCTTGATTGCACCGTAATTCAATACTTTCATATCAGAATTTCCGTAGAATCGAGAAATTTTTTCACCAAAGCCGCCGTCTAAAATTCCATCTTCCATAGTTACAACAATTTGGTGATTAGATTTTAAACTTTCCAAAAGCTCTTTATCAATACCTGAAATAAATTTTGGATTAATCAAAGTAGCATTTATATTAAGCTTGCTTTGAATTTCTTTTTTAACATCTTTTGCAAGATTAAAGAAATTGCCAAGTCCTAACAATGCTATTTTTTCACCATTTTCAACAACTTTAAATTTGTTTGAAATTGAATAATCAGTTTTATCTTCGCATCCGCAAGATTCTAACTGGCAAGAAGGAACTCTAATAACAACAGGCCCTTCATTTTGCGCATAAGCATACTCTAACATCGCAAGATATTCTTCCTTATTAACAGGGCAAAGATATGTAAGATTAGGAATATTACTCATCATTGACATATCAAAAGAACAAAGGTGAGTTGCATCAGCATCAGAAATTCCGCCCCAATAAACAAGAATTACAAGCGGAGATTTATTCAAGCACAAATCCTGAGAAAGCTGATCATAAGTTCTTTGAACAAATGAACTCATGATTGTCAAAATAGGTTTTGCACCGGCTTTTGCAAGAGCTGAGGAATAAGCAACCGCATGTTCTTCCGCAATACCGACATCTGTATAATGAACACCCAATTTCTTTCTAAATTCAGGATCAAATCCAAATACACCAGGAGTTGCAGCATTTACAACAACAGTTGTTTTATCTTCCTTAACTTTTTGCATTATAAAATCTTTTGTTAATGACGAGTAATCTTCAACTACTGTATTTTGAGCATTTTCAGGTTTTTCGTCCAAAACTCCCGGCATAATCCAATGGAAAGCTTCTTTATTTTCTTCTGCAACAGCCAATCCATGACCTTTCAAAGTTTTTATATGCAACACTGTCGGATGAGAAACATCTTTTACTTTTTTGAAGGCTTCAATCATTTTTTCAATATTATTACCTTCATCAACATATAAATAGTCAAATCCCATAGCCTTGAACAAATTGCATTCAGCTTGACCTTTTGTATCTCTCAAGAGCTTCAAGTTTTGATAAATACCGCCATGGTTTTCTGCAATAGACATATCGTTATCATTAATAACAATAATAATATTGCTACCAAGAGCCGCAGCATTATCCAAACCTTCAAGAGCTTCGCCGCCGCTTAAAGATCCGTCACCGACAATAGCTATAACATTAGATTTTTCACCTTTCAAATCTCTAGCTTTTGCAAGCCCTGTTGCCAAACTTGCAGCAGTTGATGTGTGACCGACTTTAAATAAATCATGTTCACTTTCTTCAGGCGCAGTATAACCTGTATATTTTAAATACTTGTCAGGATCAGTAAAACCTTCTTTTCTTCCTGTCAAAATTTTATGCGGATAACACTGATGAGATACATCAAAAACGATTTTATCAACAGGAGAATTAAAAACATAATGCATTGCAATAGTAGCTTCTATAATACCTAAATTAGGCGCCATGTGCCCACCTGTTGCATTTACTTTTTTTATAATTAATTCTCTGATTTCATCAGATAAATAATTCATTTCGTCTAATGACAATTTTTTCAAATCATCAGGGGTATTAACTTTGTCTAAAATCATCTTTATAAAGCCTCCTTTTTATATATTTACAATTATATTGTATATTTGAGAGTACACTCTCAGTCAAGATTAAAAACTTCAAAATCTTAATATGTATTTACAATTATTATATTTAAAATATAACATTTCGGCTAATGAAAATCTAATCTCATAGACAAATAATAAAAATATGGATCTCACTTGGTACAACGAATTAAATAAACCATTGTTTAACCCGCCATCATATATCTTTACACCGGTATGGGGAGTTATGTATTTTCTAATATTTTTATCATTTTTTATCTTTATGTTTGCAAAAACTGATAAAAATAAAAAAGCAGGAATAGGATTTTTCCTAATCCAACTTTTATTAAATTTAAGTTGGAGTCCTGCATTTGTCTATCGTCAAAATATCAAATTAAGCCTCATTATAATAATATTGCTTTTAATATTTATTATTTTGACAATATATTCATTTTATAAAATTTCAAAACCTGCGAGCTACCTTCTTATCCCATATCTTTTATGGGTAGGTTTTGCAACATACTTGAACTTTGGGCTTATGCTGTTGAATTAACTTTTAAAATATCCTATTTAATTTTCTTCAAAGAAGAAATAAAGTTATTATGTTCAACATCACCGTCAACCTTTGTCAAGAAGATTTGACAATCCTTTTCATCAGCATCAATCGGAGGAAGCTGAGATAATTCTGCAGCATAATAATTACTGTCATTACTGCTGCTCAATGGCATTCTGTTTGCCAAACTGTTAAGCGAAATATTTCTCAAGAATCCGCCAAATCCCTTATTTCTATTACTGAATTTTGTATAAATTCTCAATGTTGCATCTCTTGTTTCCAAATCATATCGTCCGACAATAAACGAACTCAACTGAGGTGCTGAAGATTTTATCATCATATTTTCAATAACATTGTTTTTAATTTTCAAATCTCCGTTTATCAAATCGAAATTACCTTCAGGAATATTTACAAGATCTGAGAAAGTCGAAGGGCTAATCATTGCAAGCGGATTTCTGAATAAAGCGGCAAATTTCAAAATATATTCAACTAAACCGACTTTTTGAATTGTACCGTTTTTAACCATAAACTTGATAGAACCGTTTAACTTCAATGAATCATCAGTATTTAAAGCAATAATACCGCTTGCTTTACCTGTAATTTCTTTTTTCAAAGCCAACAAAGTTGTTGCCATCAAATCAGAATTTACATCTTTTATACCCAATACAATATTATATTTATGTTTCTTCAAGTCACAATTAATCTTTGCAGAAGAATGTCCTTCAGCAATTGAAAATCTGTTTGAATATATATTTAATATACTGTGCTTATCAAGCGAAAGAGTTGCTTTTACATCTTCAAATTTTATATCTTTATAAGCACCTTTAATTACATGCAATACGCAATTTTCAACAATAAAGTTTCCGATATCAAATGTCGGAGTATCATCGTCATCATCTTTTGCTCCACCAGATGCTGTCACATCAAATTTTTCTGATTGTATAGCCTGTGAATTTTGTTTGTTAGCAGATGCAATAAATTTCTCAATATCAACATCATCTACACTCAAATTAATATTTTTTACTACAATCGGGAATTTAATTTCGTTTACAAGACTTCCGTCAAAATCATAAGCAGAACGTCTGTATCTTCCATCTGCAGCAAGATTTAAAAGTCCGTTTGCAGTATTCATCTCACCATGTTTTAAATAAACTCTTTGAGATGGAATTCTAACATCATCCATAGTAAGTTTTCCATTTAATGAAGGATACTTACCTGTGTTCAAATATTCCATATTACCAGCGATTTTACCGTTTTTAAAGAATTTTTGGCCGAGCAAAACATTCAAAAACTCACTTGGTAAAGGATTAGGTATTTCAAATCCTAAATTTTTAACAGTCGGAACAGGTGTAGATACATCAATATTACCTGCTAAAGTAACAACTGGTTTAACATTTTTTCTTTGTTCAAGAGAAAAACTGTCAGGAACAATATAATAATCAATTGATTTTATACTGAATAATGTTCCCTCATAATGCATATCAGCCATTAAGCCTCTAATAAACTTATTAGGAGTTAAAGAGGTTCCGTCAATCAATATATCTTGACCTGGTTTCAAGCCAAATAACCATACCAAATCAATTTTATTATTAATAGATTTTATATCCAATCTTGTCTTTGTAGAACCACCTATCAAAGTAATTGGAATACCAACCAATTTTGAAAAATAATTCTTTGCGAAATCATTTGTAACAACAGCACGAGATACAATATTTGTATCCATTGTTTTCAAATAATCCTTTACAGTACCTTCCATTTCAATACTGTTTGCTTTTTTATTGTTGTAATAACCTTTAAAATCTTTTAAGACAATGTCATTTTTAGTCATTACAATCTTACCCTTTTCCAACATTACAGGCAGATTTGCAACAGGTATAAATTTACAAGAAATTTTATTAAGATTTACAACACCGTTTACATCTTTTTTGGTTAATCTTATTTTAAAATTAAAATCACCCTTCAAATCCTTGAAGAATACTAAAGGTTCATTCAAATTATTTTCAATAATTTGCGAATTAACAAGTTCTAATAAATCTCCAACAAGAATTTTATCTGTGAAAACTTCTAAATAAGAATTTTTCTTTCTTGCAGCATAAGCGTTAAAATATATTTTGGATTTATTAAGGGTCAACATACATTTATCAATATACAGAGCCTTATTTTTAATATAAACAGAATTTCTGTCAGCAATATTTATATACATTTTTTTGCCGGCTTTTTTAATATATGATGTAATATTAAAATGAATATATCTCATAGCTTTTTGAGTATTATCAATTTCAATATCATCAGCTCTCAAAGCAACATAAGTTTCAGGCTCAACCTTGTATAAAAATAAAGATTTTTTTACATACAAAAGCGAATCAAAAAAGTCTAAATTCCACTCACTTTTTTGTTGTTCCTTTTTCTTTTCAGTCTTAGGAGCAAGTGCCATAAGTTTATTTATATCTGCAAAAATATAATCAGCACCGAGTTTTTTAATAATAATATTTTTATCAAAGATTTCTTTAAAAGAAATTATTGTATCAAAATTGTCAACAGCTAAAAGATTAGCCCCCTTGTTAGCTAAAGTTAATTCATCAACTTTAAACTCAATTTCAGGCTCCATAGAAGTTTTCAAAATCGGATTTTTTATATCCAATTTAAGAGCGCAATTATCATAC
>USJT01000104.1 GCA_900555175.1 uncultured bacterium | reverse complement strand
GGGATAGAAATTGCTGATGGAATATGTGCAACTTCATAATCAGAAGCACTTCTGACATCAACAAGTTTTATCATGTTTTCTTCCATTAAGTCCTTTAATTCAACAGGGCCAAGAGTAAATGCAAGTTTTTTAGAAAAATAACATCTTGCTTTTTCAGCGTCTAATCGAAGTTCTCTAATTTTTTCATTCATAATAAATTATCCTTTCTGCTTTTATACAGAAAGGATAATTCAGTTTATAAAATAATTACTTAGCAACATGGTTATATTCTATGAAGCAAGTTTTAATGGGGTTGGGGTAATTGACAAGAGCAGACTCGGCTCAAACTATCCTAAGAAAGAAATATGTTTTGGACTTTTGCTTGCTCTGTCATAGTCAGGTGAAAATAGTATATTATAAGTCTTGCGAAGCTTTGCGCCTAAAGCGTTAAGCATATTCGGATTTTGAACCATATCAGCTCTTTGAGTACGATTCAAATCATTCTCGAAGTTGATTTTCGCATTTGGGTTTTGTAGCGATAAAATCGCTAAACTTGGAGTTATGTTATTAAGATTATTACCTTCTCCGAAAGAGATTGGTTTTACTGTATTAAATTTTACCGGATTAATTGTTATCATTTTTGTCCTCCTCTCTGAGGTCTTGTTATTAAGTGTTCAATTAACACTTCATTTAACACTTTTAATATAAACTATAAAAGATAATTTGTCAACCCCTATGATAAACTTTTGTTAAGCAAGTCCAGAACCATTGATAAGTCAAGGTTTTTAGATAAAGTATAAAATGTACACTTATTCTTATTTTTTAAAAAGTTTTTTGTTTTTTATTATAAAGCCATGCTATTTTTTTATAAAATTTGATGCTTTTATATTTATTTTTAATATTAGAAGCATGGGTAATTGTAAAAATGACACTTATTTAATATAAATAAGTGCCATGCTTTTTACTAAAAAACAGCGTAAACCTTTGAGATTACGCTGTTTTTAAGCAAATTTTTATACGTTATTATATTTATATATTAGGCAAATCGCCTTTTACTTCTTCTACTTTTTTTCTACTTTTGACATATGAATCTCCTTTACTTCTGCAATTTCATCGCTTTCTAAGCCAAAAACTTTGTGTAAAGCTCTTACTGCACGTTGAGCATCTGCTTTATCAACAAGACAGCTTATCTTGATTTCACTTGTCGAAATCATTCTAATATTAATATTTTGCTCTGCCAATGTTTCAAACATGGTTGATGCAACACCCGGTCTATCAATCATGCCTGCACCTACAATAGATACTTTTGCGATATTTTCATCAACCTGAATTTCACCGTTTGCGTTAATTTCTTTCTTTAAAGAATTTAATGCCTCAACTGTTTTTGGCAAGTCAACAGCATCAACAGTGAACGCTATATCATTTGTATTTGAAACTTTTCTTGCATAAGATTGAATAATCATGTCGACTGAAATATTTTCTTTAGCAAGCTTGCTGAAAAGTTTTGCAGCGACACCGGGTTTATCCGGAACATCACAAACAACAATTCTTGCTTGGGACAAATCTTCTGCAACACCTGCAACAGGTTTGTTTATTTCCATTTTGTCAACTCCTAAGATTAAAGTACCTAAATTATCAAGTTTGAAACTGCTTCTTACACGCATTGGAACATTGTAAAGCTTTGCTGTTTCAACACTTCTTGGGTGAAGAACATTTGCGCCAGCATGAGCAAGCTCCAACATTTCTTCATAAGATATTTCTTTAAGTTTTGAAGCATTCGGAACAACTCTTGGATCTGTTGTATAAACGCCTTCAACATCTGTATAAATATCGCATCTCTCAGCATTCAAAGCAGCTGCAAGAGCAACAGCAGAAGTATCAGAACCGCCACGGCCGAGAGTTGTTATTTCACCGTCTTCTGTTACACCTTGAAATCCGGCAACTACTATAATTTTGCCTTCTTTTAAATTCTTTTTTAATTTATCTGTTTTAATATCAATAATACGCGCTTTGGAATGAACATTTTCTGTCATAATACCAATTTGCATAGCATTAAAACTAACAGCGTCATATCCTTGCGCCTGAATAGCCATAGTCAAAAGAGCAATAGAAACGCATTCACCTGTTGATAAAAGCATGTCCATTTCTCTTGCAGAAGGATTAGGGCTTAAATCTTTTGCCATTTTTACAAGGTAATCCGTTGTATGTCCCATAGCAGAAACTACGACAACTACATCGTTACCATTTTCTTTTTCCCTAATCACCGTCTTTGCGACATTTTTAATTTTATCCGTATCGGCAACTGATGTACCGCCGAATTTTTGAACAATAATTTTTCTCAAATTTAATTTCTTTCTGTCAAATTTGTCAAAAGCTTTTCCAATTCAAGCTTTTGCTCAGGGTATTCAAACAAATTCGGATCTATTTTTTCGATTTTGTCTGCTACTGAAAGTGTTTCTTTTACATTATATTCATAAACGTTATTTTTGACAAGTAGGTAACTTACATAAAACATCAAATTTAATAATTCAACATTTTCACCGTCTGCCTTCAAAGCTTTACGGAGTTTTCGTTGAGCCTCTGCATATTCCTCACGGCTAATCAAATAGCGGGAATAAGAAAGAAAAGCATCTATATAAACAGGATTTACCCTTATTGCAGTTTCATAATAATCTTTAACTTTTGTATCATTTCCAAGACGTTCATAGCATTTTGCAAGATAATAGGCATTTACGGAATTTTCATCATCTTCTCTAAATAACTCCATTGCCTTTTGCGTATCTCCGTCCTCATAATCTATGATTGCCAAAGCTTGCTTTACTTCTTTGTTTTCAGGTTCTTTCTCCATAACCTTTTGTAACAAAGGTTTTGCTTCATCAAACTCTTTTCTTGAAACACAGCACAAGCCTAAAAACGCAGCAGCTTCCATATTTTCAGAATCCATTTCCAATGATTTTAACAATTTTGCTTTTGCTTCGTCATATTTACCAAATTTTCCCAAGGATTTTCCCCATTCAAGATAAAGCATGGTGTTATCAAGATTTTTTTCTTCAGCTTCAGAAAAATATTTCTGAGCATTTTCATAATCGAATTTCTTTGTATAAATTTCACCAAGCAAAATATAAGCAGGAAGCATTTTTTCGTTCAAATCTATTGATTTTTTTGCGTAATGAATAGCTCCGTCCAAATCGTTTTTTATAGACTTCAATCTTGCAAATTCAAAAGTATTATTGGCATTCGGGCAAACATTTGCCAAAAACGTAAGCTTCATTTCTGCTTTGTCATACATTTCCAATTTAATTTCCATTACCGCACACAAAAACATTGCAGTAAAATTATACTTATTGAGTTTTGAAGCCTCTGCAAATTTTTCATGAGCCTCGCCGTATTTTTTCATTTTCATTAAAGCCATGCCCCAGCCTGTGAAAGTATCACTGTTGCCTGCCTGAACTTTATTTGCATTTTCAAATGATTTTTCCGCATTCTCATATTTTTTTACAGACATCAAGGCAAACCCAAGCCTTTGCCAAATTAATTTATCTTGCGGATTTAAATCAGCAGATGTTTGATAAGCTTCAACCCCCTTATCAAATTCGCCCAATCTTTCATACACCGAACCGAGATATTTATATACAAGCGGATCTTTCTGAGGCAATTCCAAAGCTTCTAATAATATATTTTTAGCTTTTTCATACTCATTTTTTTCAATAAAAACTTTTGCTCTGTTTACATAAGTGTATGATGGCAAAGACTGAATAACCGTCTCTTTTTTAAAACGATCAATAGAACTGTTCAAATATTTTACTTTTTCGTAAATTGTTTTTAACCAATCAGACAATCTGCCACCTCTCTAAAAGCTCCGTTTCCTGCAGTACTTTCCGTAACTTGAATATCTTTTACGGATTTTACCTTTTCAACTGCATGCGGAACCGTTATTTTATATTTTGCAAACTCTAAACACGCAACGTCATTAACATCATCACCAATATATAAATATTCTTCCTGAGATAGATTATATTTTTCTATAATACCTTTCAAAACATCAATTTTAATTCTTATATTTTGGTGAACCTCATCAACTTTAAACTTTTGAGCAAGAGTTTCTATCGCAGCATTTTTCTCCCCTGAAATTATACCAATCATATAATTATTTTTCTTCAACAGAGAAAACGCCATAATATCTTTAAAATTCAAACGTCTTGACATAGAAAAATCATCACTGATATATACGCAATTATCAGTAACTACTCCATCAAAATCAGTTATAACCATTTTTATTGTTTTTGGTAATTTCAATTTTCCCATATACAAAACGCCCCTTATCTGCTATAATTGTATCATAAAAAAGAAGGAACAACAAATGCTCTGGTATTTATTAAATTTAAGTATTATTCTTGTATTTATTATACTTTTTTTAATTACAAGACAAACAAACAAAAGATGGTCAAAAATTAATGATTATTTAGGAATGGTTACAAATACGGTTAATTCGGTAAGATACGGAAATCTTTCAACTAAAATTGAGGAGATAAATCATCCGACATACCAAAACGTTACAGACAGTATCAACCGTATGGTAGAAACTCTTAACGACAGAGAAAAAATGATTGTTGAATACCAATCAGAATTGATGCGCCAGAACAAATTGTTGGAATCTGTGATAAACTCCCTTTCCGACGGGATTTTAATTATTAATGATAAACATAATATATTAAGAGTAACCCCTCAAGTTAGCGAATGGTTTGGAGCCAAAGGCCCTGAAATTATAGGGACAAATATTTTTGATTACATTCAAATAAGTGATGATACCCCGATTGAACGCTTAAAAAATAAAGATGTATTTATAAAACATACACCAACAAACAATTTTGTGATGCACTCAATAAAATTGTCGCTTGATGATGATAAAAAAAGATTTGTAATATTAATAAAAGATGTAACAACAGAAAGAGAAATCGAAACACTAAAAGAAGATTTTGTCGCAACTTTAACTCACGATTTGAAAGTTCCGATAGTTGCAGAATCAAATATTATTAACTTTCTTCTAAACGGAACATTTGGGGAAATAACAGAAAAGCAACAAGTAGCATTATTAAATATGAAAAAATCAAATGAAGAACTTGTAGAGCTTGTTCAAATTATTTTGGAAACTTACAAGATTAAAGAAACCGGTATAAAGCTTTTGAAAGAAAACAT
>USJT01000103.1 GCA_900555175.1 uncultured bacterium | reverse complement strand
GACTTTTTCAAGACAATCATTTTTGTTTATAAATTCATTCACTGTATCGTAAGCAATTTTGCAAGCTTTATCTATCGGGAAATGATAAACTCCGCAGGATATTGCAGGGAATGCTATTGTTTTGATGTTATTTTCTTTTGCTAGATTTAGGGCTGTTGTATAACAGGATTTTAAAAGTTTCGGCTCGTTTTTGTTTCCACCGTACCAAACAGGGCCTACTGTATGGATTACATATTTGGCAGGCAAGTTATATCCTTTTGTAATTTTGGATTGTCCCGTTTCGCAACCGTTTAGGGTTCTGCATTCTGCAACTAACTCTTTTCCTGCAGCACGATGAATTGCACCATCAACACCGCCGCCACCAAGTAAGGTTTTATTTGCAGCATTTACGATTGCATCAACTTTTAATTTTGTTATATCACCTTTTAAAATTTCGATTTCTGTCATAATTGAACTCCTGCTTTTTACTTTTTTAGTTTATTTTATCACTTTTGTGTCCAATTGATACAAATTTAAATTTTACAGTTCCAATTAGGGTTAATAAGAGAGATTACTGTAAGTAGGAACAATACTTGAAGAGGCAACGTAGATGAAAAAAGATATGACAAATAAAACAATTGTAATTGGACTTGGCAAAGGTGGAATTAGTGCAATGAATTATTTGTATCCAAAAGCTCAAGAGGAGGGTACAGAATTTTTAAGTATAGATTCAGATAGCGAAACTCTCAAACATTCAGCAACACCGCACAAAATAAAAGTTGGAGATAAACTTGTAGATGGAGCAGGTTGTTATCAAAATTATTCTCTCGGGGAAGCTTGTGTGCATTCAAATAAAAGAAAAATCAGTAACTTTATAAAAGGTTCAGTAGATATAATAATATTGGTTTCACTAGGCGGGGGCATAAGCTCTGGCGGAATGGTTTCACTATTAAAACTTATAAGTGATCAAAATATTTATACTAGGGTAATTTATACAATGCCTTTTGGATTTGAAGGAAATATCAGAAACAACAACGCAAGAAAAGCATTAAAAGAAATTAACAAGTATGCACACAAAGCAATTCCTGTTGAAACATGCACAGATGAAAAAATATCTTTGGGCGAATTGTTTTTGATGTCTGACAAGCTCATGGCAAGACTTGCAATAAGAGAGTTAAATGATTTTTGCTAAGGTTAAAATCCTCAGGACAACAATGTAAACAAATATTACAATCAGCTATTCTCCTAGGGCTGAGCCTATTGTAAGACTATTGAGAAGCTGTAAATATCATTAAATCTAAACTTGGGACTTGTCAAATTTTGTAAATAGCCTTAGAATGAGCATGACAGAGGAGAACATTATGAGTTTTACAATTAGTTCAAACATAGACAACAACTCTATAAAATACTCAAATGGGCTTCAATCAATGGAAGCTTTGATTGGTGATATGGTCTCTTCAATTAACGAGCCGGTAAGACATAAATGCAAAAAAGTTCGTCAATATATGCAAGCATTCTTACTTGATCTCATCCGCTCGATTGCAACTTTTGAAATATTTATTCTTCCTATTAAAGATTTGGAAGCACAATTACGTATTTGGGAAATTTTACAACTAAAAATCCCGATTTTATCAGAGATAAATTTAAAAAAAGTAATTCAAATACAAGTTTTTCATAACGACGATACAACTCCTATTTTGCTTGTTTAATTTGCAATATTTATTGCACGGGTAATTTTTATTCCACGCCTTAGGAGGCACAATTTGTGCTGAATAAGGTTAAGTAAAGTATAACAAAAATGGAGGTTCAAATGACTAACAAAAAGAATAAAAAATTTGACACTGATGTTATGAAAAATGTTCTACGCCATTTAAAGAAGACATTTTGTCAAGGAGAAAATTCCAGTAACAATTTGCAAATGATTGATATTGCTTTAATTATTGCGAGCAATAAAAGCTTACGTAAGCATTATCGAAAACAGCTTCAAAAAATAATTAATGCTATCAAAAAATTTGGCTTTACAAATCCACTTCTGGTTGACAAACAATTGAGAATCATAGCAGGAGAGTTGCGGCTTTTAGCTGCAAAAGAGCTGGGGATGAAACAAATTCCGGTGATAATACTTGAGGATTTGACTGATGAAGAAGCTGAAGCTATCAGGATCTTAGACAACAGAATAGCAGAAGACAGCGAATGGAATTACGCAAATTTGCAGGAAGTCATCGAAAATTTAGGAAAATTTGACATCAATTTTGAAGATTTAGGTTTTGAGACTGTCGATTATGATAAAATCTTCCTAAATAACGATTCTGAAGAGAGTGAAGTCAAAAATTCTGAACAAGAAACTGCAGACTGGCTTGATGCAAATATCCCGAAAAGAGCTAATTTATGGGATTTGTGGCGATTAGGTGATAACTTTATCCTATGTGCAAATTCATTATTGCAAAAGGCTTTTGAAATACTTATGCAAGGCGAACTTGCTCAAATTGTTATCACGGATCCCCCATATAACTGCAAAGTTAACGGCCACGTATGTGGCTCGGGTAAGATTAAGCATGAAGAATTTGCAATGGCATCAGGAGAGATGACAGAAGCTGAGTTTGCAGAATTTATCTCAGGCTTTATGCAACATCTGGTACAATTTTCATCTAACGGTTCACTGCATTATATCTTTATGGACTGGCGGAATATTAATATTTTGCTGACTCAGGGTAAAAAGTATTATACCGAATTAAAAGATATAGCAATCTGGGATAAGGGCCAAGGTGGTATGGGCTCAATGTATAGAAGTCAACACGAAATGATTCCTATATTCAAAAACGGTGAAGCCAAGCACCAAAATCATATTCAACTAGGGAAATATGGCAGGTATCGCACAAATGTTTGGGATTATCCGGGAGTAAGAGCAACCAACCCAGAATCTTTAGAGTTGCTGAAGCTCCATCCTACTGTTAAGCCAGTGTCTATGATTCATGACATTTTACTGGATACGTCCTCCAAAAATGATATTGTTTTAGATTGTTTTGGAGGCTCAGGCTCTACTCTTTTAGCTGCGGAACGCTGTAAACGTAGGGCACGGCTAATTGAAATTGACCCAAGATATGTTGATGTGTGCATCTATCGCTGGGAAAAAGAGACTGGAAAAACTGCGAAATTAGTTAAGAATTATGAGGAGATTGAATATGGAAAAGAAAATTAATAAATTTCTCGAAATACAAGACTCGTTACATAAGGATAATGAGAAACGTCAAGAAATCAAAGATAAATTGTACGAAGTTGGGTACAAAAAACCGCCTGTCAGCGGACAATTTAAAAAGGGTGTAAGCGGTAACCCCAGAGGGCGTAAGAAAAAAGTGCTGCCTAAAACAATTATGGAAGCGTTGCGTCTAGCATTTATACGGGAAGCTACGATTACTAATGAAAACGGAAACCGTGAGAAAATTTCTTTTATACAGCTTTTCGCACAAAAAATAGTGCAGGATGCGATTAAGAATGACGGACCTTCTCGAAAAATGCTTCTGCAAAACCTGAATTTGCTGAACTTTGATTTCTGGCAGATGATTGAAAATAAGGCATTTGAGGATTTTGAGCCAGAAACAAGCGAAGAAGATGAAAAATTTTACAAAGATACTTTGCGCAAAATCCTGGAAGATTATTTCCTAAATAATTCTGAAAATCTGTAGTGTAACTGCGAAAATTCCCTGTTTTTATTTGAACAGGGAATTTTTTAGAAGCCTTACCGCAAGAGTATTTTAATAGTAAAAAACTCATATTCCAAATAAAATTCCCTGAAAATTGAATTAGCAGGGAATTTTTCTCTATAAATATTCTATTTGTAGGGCCTATAAAGTGAGCCTCTTGCTCACGTGTCCGTTCTCTCCAACTTTACTTAATAAGATATTTGATATAAAGACAATTGTTCAATTAATTTATCTCTATCCCATAACTCAACATTATTTGCATTAGCAAGTTCTTTTGCAGATTTCGTAAAATAATTATTTGTTATAACCATTGCAGAATTGGCATTATAAAAACTTATTGCAGCTACTGCTTCTTGAACTGCTTTATTAGAAACAGTTGAACTATATCTTTTAGCTTGTACAATTATCAACTTATCAAATTTCTTAATAATTAAATCTGCTCCTTGATCTCCAGTAGTTTTTGTTAAACTTACTTCATAATTTAACTTTGTAAATAGATTTTTTAAAAAATTTTCAAAGTCAATTCCACTCATTGTATCAATATCATGTATTGTGATAATGTCTTTACTATATTTTTCTCCATTTTCCATAATTTTTCGATACTCATTAGCTTGTTTATTTAAAGTAATTGCTTCTATATAAGAATGAATATCTTGCTCTATATTTTCTGGTGTTTCAATATTTTTAATTTTTACATAATTTTTAATATAAGGTAAATAATCTAAGTTATTGTCAAAAGTTTTTACATAACATTCTCTTATACTATCCCACTCATCAACACAATCAGGATTATCCAACGAAAAATTCTTAACAAATACTTTAAATAATAAATCAAAATAAAGCTCATTAAGATATGAAATCGAATCTGCAACGTTCCATTTCTCTTCAAGATTATTAGCAATCTTGTTAACTTCGATAATTTCTTTTAATGCTGCTTTATATTCTTCGTCATTAATACTAGCATTCTTTTTTATAACATATTTATCTCTTTCTGTTTTTAAAACTCTTAAATCACTACTAATAAAATCAGTTTTATATTCCTCTTCCAAAAGCTTAATAAAGATTTTTATTTCATCCATTGGAAGTGGCTTGTAAATAGGATATTTTTCTGAATCATTCACAGTGGTTTCAAAAATTTTATACTAAAATCTTTTATTTGAGTTTTAAAAGCTTCTTTTTGTTTTAAAATTTTATTGTTTTTTCTTTTTAGTAAAAAATCTAACAATTTATTTAAACAAAAAATAATTATAACAACAAAAAAAATATTTTCATTCCACAACCTCTTTTTTGGTAATTATATCACATAACTCTATTAGAACAAGAAAAGGCCAATTAATTTACTCTATTCAATTAATTTGAATTTTTCAGAAATCTCATAATATCATTTTAATAGTTTTTTATAAATATCGATTATATCTTTATTTATATCGATAAAAATGACTTTTTCAAGACAATCATTTTTGTTTATAAATTCATTCACTGTATCGTAAGCGATTTTGCA
>USJT01000102.1 GCA_900555175.1 uncultured bacterium | reverse complement strand
AATAAGAAACGCAATTAATCGACTCGGCTATATTTTTTATTGTATAATTTTTTTATGAGAAAGAAGTATAAAAATAAAATAGTTTCTTTTGTTATATCGCTTGTTCTTATTGGTTGTGGAATTTTGTATTTTGATTTGAATTATGTTCCTAAAAGTTTGTATAAAATGCAAACAATGAAAAGTCAGCAAAATGAAGCATATTATGTTAGTCAATGGTGTACTCCAAGTTTTGGTAAAAGAGAGTTTAGGCTTTGGGATATGACCAGAGTGGATTGTTTGACTAAGGATTATGCTATTGAATTTGATTTTGCTAAAAAGTGGGCGGAAAGTGTTGGACAGGCTTTATATTATGCTGAAATGACTCATAAGAAGCCTGCTGTTGTTCTTATATTGCAAAATTTAAATGATATGAGATATGTTAAAAGGGTTGAAAGAGTAAATAAGGATATTCAAATATTTTTGATTAAAGCATTTTAAAAACTTTTGTAGTCAAGTTTTATTGACATTTTTGTATAAATAATTATTAACTAAATATGACTATATTGGAGTTTTTAAAATTTAATAAGGTTTGTGAGCATAGCAAGATAACACCTGATGTTGATTTGGCTTATTGTCCTGATTGTGGCGAATTGATTGAAAATCAGTGGTATCTTGTCAGATGTGCCTGCTGTGGTGTGAAATTGCGTGGAATAATTAAAAAAGGAAAAATTATTCCTGAAAAACATTTTTGTCATAATTGCGGCTGTGAGGATTTTGTTGTTGAGAGAATTAACAAAATAAATTTTATAGATATAAGTTACGCTGTGCTTGTTAAGGCTGTTGTAAAAAATAATAATTTTAAATTTACGCAAAGCTGGGTTGAAAGAGATTTTAGAACATCAAACTACAAACCGCGATTGCTGCAAGAATACTTATAGCATCTGCAAGTAAGCCTACGATTAAAGCATAGCGTAATTTTGATATTCCAACGGCTCCAAAATATACGGCTAATACATAAAAAGTGGTTTCACTTGAACCAATCATAACTGCAGAAAGTTTTGTTGCATAAGAATCAGGCCCTAAAGTATGTGCAATGTCTGAAAATACGCCAAGTGCTGCTGAGCCTGAAAGTGGTCTTACAAGCATTATAGGAATTGTGTCTGCCGGAATATGAAAATATGTAAGTAGTGGTGCAAAAATATGCTGTATTAAATCAATAATTCCTGAGGCTCTAAACATTGAAATTCCGACAATTATAGCAACAAGATACGGGATTATATTTATTGCAACTTTAAATCCGTCTTTTGCACCATCGGTAAAAGTTTCATATAGCGGAACTTTTTTGAACAAGCCCATTGTTAAAATTAAAATGAGTATCGCAGGAAGTGCCCATAGAGAAATTATGTTCATTAATGTTTGAAACATAGTTATTTATCCTCCTCCATAGAGCTGCTTTGCGATTTCCAAAAATTCTGGAATATTTTTGCAAGTCCGATTGCACAAACAAAAGATATCCCTGTTACAAGAAGTGTCGGTGCAATTATTTCTGTCGGATTTTTGTAGCCTATACTGATTAATATTGCAATTACTGTAGCAGGAATTAATTGAAAGCCTGCTGTGTTCATTGCAAGAAACATACACATCGCATTTGATGCTGAATTTTTATCTTTATTATGCTTTTGCAATTCTTCCATTGCTTTAATCCCTATTGGCGTTGCTGCATTTGTTAAGCCGAAAGCATTTGCAGAAAAGCTCATCGCAATATCGCCTATGGCCGGGGAATCTTCGGGAATTTCGTTAAACAGCTTCTTTGTAATAGGTTTTATAAGCTTTGAAATAATATTAATAAGCCCGCATTTGTCTGCAATATTCATCATTCCAAGCCAAAATGCCATTATCCCGATAAGAGAAAATGCAACCTTTACAGATAGTTCTGCCCCTGAAAGTATTGAATTTACTACTTCATTTAACCTTCCGTTTATTGCACCAACAATAATAGAAATTACTATTAAACAATAGAAAATATAATTCATAGACTTATTAAATCATTAATATGAATTTAGGTCAATTTTTGTTTATCTTCTGTGATGTCTTGGTCTATCATAGTCTCTATGTCTATGGTGGTGGTGTGGTCCGTCAAATAAGTATGGATTGTAAAACGGTGTCATAGGATAGTAAAGTCCAGGTGGGTATAAAACATTAATTTTATTTTCCTCGTTGTAATCCTTCATTATTGCTTTGTACTCGCTGTAATTTATTGTATTAGGATTTGAATCTTCTTCATTGTATGTTTCTGATAAAACCTGAAATTGATTTTTTATACGTTGAACATCATACTGATTGTAATTTGCGTGATATCTTATTTTGTTGTTTCTGTCTGTTCTGAGAACCTCATTTACAGAAATTGTTCCGTTTGAATTTCCATTATTATCAATTTCATCAAAAACTTGTCTTTGAGTTTTTTGTTCATCGAAATTTCGTAAATCCCCTATAATAAAACAATCTGGAACCGTTTTTGGAGTATATGTTGTTGTAATTGGAGTAATTGGCGGAATGTAATAGTATTGCGCTTGTGCATTTGTGACAGGTGTTACACTTGCAAGTGCGATAGCCGCAGCTCCTGCTGCATTTTTAAGTTTGTGTTTTTTTTTTCCTAAAAAAGAATTGTTGTTATGATAAGTTTGGATAGCTGAAATTTTCATAAAAAATCCCCCTTACTTTAGACCATAAAATAATGATATAAAATAAAGGGATTTTTTGTTTCTTTTTTAATAAATTTTTACAATTATTTATATTTGCTATTTATTTGTCAATCTGTGAAAAATTTTGCTAATTGTAGATTGTTGCTCGAAAGGTTTGTTTAAATTTTCTAAAATTTTTAATTGGGCGATATTTTTATGATAAGCTTTTTGCCAATTTTTTATAACTTTTATCGGGTTATGAACAGATGCCCCGGTTTCTTCTTTTAGATTTTTGTAATAGCGTAAATCGATTCCTGTTAAATTTTTTCTTGCACCACGAGTAACATAATATCTGTCTTTAGTTGCTCCTATTGCAGCATTAATCATTCTACCAATTCTCATTTTTCGCCTTTCTTATGTAAATGTATTTTTCCTACGGGGTAAAAACCGGCCTTCTATGTTAATAAAAGACCGGTAATTTTTATAATTGCTATTATTTTTAACTTTATTAAGTTTTATTAACCACAACAGCAAGATGATGCACAAGTACATCCTAAAGCTTCTTTAGCTTCATCAAGTCTTACCTTGATACGTCCGTCAACTGCGATACCTTCACCAGTTGTTTCAGAGATTAACAATGGGTTAATATCTAATTCATCGATGAATTTGTAATCATTTACAAGTTGAGACAATCTCAATAATGTTTCTTGAATTTGATCGATTTGTGCAGGTTTTGTACCTCTTGCACCTTCTAACAATTTGTATGCTTTTACTGATTTAATCATATCCATAGCATCAACATCTGTTAAAGGAGCAATTCTGAATGTTACGTCTTTCATAACTTCTACGAATACGCCGCCTAAACCGAACATCATCATAGGACCGTATTGAGGATCTGTTGCGATACCGCAAACCATTTCACGATTACCTTTAACCATTTCTTGAATGATTACACCTTCAAGACCTTCTAACAAACCTTTTGCTTCAAGTCTTTCCAGTAATCCTTTGTATTCTCTTCTCAATTGTTCTTCTGATTTGATGTTAACAACAACACCGCCTACATCTGTTTTGTGTGAAGTTGTTTTTGAAGTCATTTTCATTACAACTGGGTATCCGATTGAATTTCCAAGTTCAACAACTTCTTCTTCGTTTGTTGCTAAACCGTATTTGCAAGCTCTGATACCGTATGCTTGTAATACATCAATTGATTCAAGAGTTGTAAGTTGAGCTCTGCCTTCAGAGATAGATTTTTTAATGATTTTTTCAACTTTTGCTCTATCTACATCGTAGCAAGGAATTTTGCCTTCCGGTCTTTCCATCCATAATCTTTGTTGATTTAATCTGTTCAACCCGTCAGCAGCTTCTTCTGCATACATAAAGAATGGCATATTAACATCCATATCTGAAAGTTTAGAGAAGAATTCGCTCTTAGTCATGAATACACCGATAATTGGTTTTTCAGGATGTTCTGCTTTGATTTCCATTAAAGCTTTAGCAACATCGATATCTTTCAAACCTAAGAATGGAAGATAAATTGTGATAATCATATCAACGTTTTCATCAGCGATAACTGTTTCAAGAGTTTGTTTGTAGTGTTCGATAGGAGCTGATGCAATCATATCGATTGGGTTTTTAACTGATGCTGCTGCTGGTAAGAAGCTTCTTAATTTATCTTTTGTAGCATCAGAAATTTTAGCCATTTGCATACCGTATTCGCATACAGCATCTGTTGCCATAATACCAGGGCCGCCTGAGTTTGTGATAATAGCTACTCTGTCGCCTTTTGGAATTGGGCAGTTTGCAAATACTTTAGCTGTTGCAAATAAGTTTTTCAAAGAAAATTCTCTGATTACACCTGATTGATGTAACAATGCTGCTGCAGCTTTATCAGCACCTGCTAATGAACCTGTGTGAGATGATGCTGCTGAAGCACCTGCTGCTGAACGACCTGATTTAAGAGCTAAGATTGGTTTTTTCTTAGTTACTCTTGAAGCTAATTTTCTGAAGTTTGCAGGATTTTGGATTGATTCCATGTATAACAAGATTTGTTCTACATCGTCATCATTTTCCCAATATTCAATAGCTGTTTCAGCGTTAACATCAGCTTGGTTCCCAATTGAAATGAATTGTGCAAAACCTAGGTTTAAGTCTTTCAAAATATTTAAAATACCGCCGCCTAATGCACCTGATTGAGATACGAAACCGATGTTTCCACGTTCAGGAAGTGATTCTGCGAAACATCCGTCCATTCTGATTTCTGGGTTAGTGTTTACAACACCCAAGCAGTTTGGACCTACACATCTCATACCGTATTCTTTAATTTTTTCAACTAATTGTTTTTCTAATTCAGCACCATCTTTACCGGTTTCTTTGAAACCTGCTGTGATGATACATAAACCTTTAATACCCTTTTCGTGGCATTGGTCAATTGTTGATAAAACAAATTTTGCGTTTACAACGATAATTGCAAGATCGATATCGCCAGGAACTTCCAATACAGAAGTGTAAGCTTGAAGACCTTCAATGATA
>USJT01000101.1 GCA_900555175.1 uncultured bacterium | reverse complement strand
CAGTATGCTGTTTTAGATATGTTTGAAAATGATATTTCTCATGAAATATATCGAAAATGGAATGAAATATTGAAATTGAGAGAAAATTATTCCTGCAATGGTTGCGCTACTTGCTGTAATCTAGCGTGTTCTGAATTTTCTTACGAGGAATTAAAAAAAAGAGCTAAAAATGGTGATAAATTTGCAACACAATTTACAGGAATATTTATCCCTTATAAGTCAAAGGAAGAAGCAAGAAAAGTATATCCTCAATATATTGAGCTTTTGGATAATAGTGTTGATGAAGAAGTTTATTTTTATCATTGTCCAAAGCTTAATGATTGCAAAAGATGTTCGGATTATGAAAATCGTCCTCAAATATGCAGGGATTTTCCTGACAATCCTTTGAGTATTTTGCCGAAATCCTGTGGGTATTATGAGTGGAGAAAACTTGCTGAACCTGTTGCTATGATGCTTCATGCAATGGTTGAAATAATAGATTATTATAAACAAAAAATACCTGTTTCAAAGAATTAAAAATCTTTGCGCAGGAGAAAGTTTAAGTTAAAAAGATTATGATTACTTTATCAGGTTTAAATTTACAAGAAATAGAAAAAATTACAGACGAATTAAAAGCTTCAAAGTTCAGAGCACGTCAAATTCATAATTGGATTTATTTAAAATCGGTTAAAAGTATTGATGAAATGACTGATTTATCCGTAAAATTTAGGGAAGAATTAAAAAAAATAGCAACTGTTACGGATACAAAAATAAAAGTTAAGCAAGAAAGCAGTGACGGGACTTTGAAATATCTTCTTGAATACCCTGATGGAGAGTGTGTTGAAACTGTATTGATGCGTTTTGATAATCGTGCAAATTTAACGGCTTGCGTAAGCTCTCAGGTTGGTTGCGCCGTTAATTGTTCTTTTTGCGCAACAGGAAAACGAGGGTTTATAAGAAATTTAACCTATAAAGAAATTATTGAACAAGTGTTGATGATTCAACGTGATACAGGATTGAAGGTTACAAATGTTGTTTTTATGGGACAAGGTGAACCGCTTTTAAATCTTGATAATGTCTTAAAGGCTATGGAAATATTTAATGAAAATTTTCAAATTGGTGCAAGACGTTTGACAGTATCTACATCCGGTATAATCCCAGGAATTGAAAGACTTGCAAATGAGGATATGCAATCAACTCTTGCAATTTCTTTGCATGCGCCAAACCATGAAATAAGAAAACAATTAATGCCTATTGAAAATAAATATCCGATGGCTGAACTTAAAAAGGTTTTGAAAAGATATATTGAAAAGACAGGAAGAAGAATTACAATTGAATATCTTTTGATAAAAGATTTGAATGATACTTTGCAAAGTGCAAAAGAATTGGTTGCGTATT
This sequence comes from uncultured bacterium, assembly GCA_900555175.1. Classification (GTDB taxonomy): domain Bacteria; phylum Cyanobacteriota; class Vampirovibrionia; order Gastranaerophilales; family Gastranaerophilaceae; genus Stercorousia. The sequence continues at coordinate 3,842 of USJT01000101.1, read as the reverse complement.
TGCACGATTTGAAATGCAATATAAATTTAATTCCATATAATCCGACAGAGAAAAATGATTATAAAAAGCCTTCAGGTAATTCAATAATGCGTTTTAAATCACTTTTGGAACAATCAGGAAAAAAGGTTACTGTAAGATTGGAACGCGGTGCTGATATTGATGCGGCTTGCGGACAATTAAGAGGAAAGGTTAATTAACAAAATTGAAAGCATTAATTCAAAGAGTAAAAAGAGCATCTGTAAGTATTTCAGGAGAATTATATTCGTCTATAAACAAAGGAATTCTTATTTTTCTCGGTGTTGAAAAGGAAGATGAAAAAGTTAATGCAGAAAAATTGGCTGATAAAATCTTGAAACTGCGTATATTTGAAGATGAAAATGATAAAATGAATTTATCCGTAAAAGATGTAAATGGCGAACTCCTTGTAGTTTCTCAATTTACACTATGCGGAGATTGCAAAAAAGGCACCCGTCCCTCTTTTGATAAAGCTGCTTCGCCACAAGATGCTGTTGACTTATATGAATATTTTATTAAATATCTGAAAGAACAAAACATAAAAGTCGAAACAGGAAAATTTCGCGCAATGATGGATGTAGAGCTTGTGAACGATGGCCCTGTTACATTTTGGCTTGAAAAATAAGTTGGCATGTTGCAAAAAATTATAAAGCATGTTATAATGTAAACATTAATATAGAGTTAGAAAATATATATTTTTACTGAGGAGAAATTTTTTACTTTATTAACCCGGAATTACGTTATTATTTTTTTAATTAAGAGGCTTTCATTATGTATGTAAACAAGTGTATCAAATGCGGTCGTGAATTTGAAACTAAAAACCCCAAAAGAGTAATTTGTCCAGATTGTTTGTATCCGGATAAAAAAATGATGTTGTCACATTCATCAACTGATGATGCTACAAGTCAGGCTTCAACTCCTGTTAAAGAACAACCTTTAAACGGTTACAGCGCAGGTGGAACAGAAGAAGCTCCACGTTATTATAGCGCAGGCGGAGATCCTGAACCGCAAAGATATAACAGAAATCCAAGACCTTACAACAATCAAGGCGGTTATAGCAGAAATAATTACAACAATAACAGACCAAGTTATAACAGAAATCAAGGCGGTTATAATCGTTCAGGTTACAATAACAGAGGTCAAGGCGGATATAACAATAACAGAAGCCAAAGACCGGGATTTAACAACAACAGACGCCCTCAAGGTGGTGGATTTAATAACAGAAATAACTTTAATAAACGTCCACAGAAAAAAGCACCAAAACAACTTTTGGTAAGTAAGGAGCAATTAGAACAAATTGAAAAGCTTTATAAAGCTATGCTTCCTTTGCCAAACCCTGATTGTCACGAAGTAATCGGTGAAAAAATCGGTTTGGAACCAAGAAAAGTTTTCTTTGGTATAAATCTTGTAAGACAAAAAATGATGCTTCCGAAATTGCCGTTCCCTAAACGTAAATTGGCAATTTCTCCAGATCAACTTTTTGCTATAAAGAATTTATATGAACCACTTTTACCTTTACCTCCGATTGGTTGCCACAAAATTATTGCAGCTCAATTGAAAATGGATGAATGGAGAGTCCATGTTGGTATCGGCTTAATCCGTTCTCAAATGGGATTAGCAAGATGGAATCAAGATAGACCTGATTTGCCGGAAGAATTTAAAAAACAAAAAGAAGAAGCTGAAAAAGCTAAACAAGCTGAAAAAGCAGAAAAAGCTCCGGTTGTTGAAGAAGATAAAAAGTCTGAAGAGGCAAAACCTGCTGAAGAACCTGCTAAACCTAAAAGAGGAAGAAAACCAAAAAAGGTTGAAGAAACTTCGGATTAGGATTTATGACAAAGTTTGTATCAGTCGGTAAAATTTTGAATTTTCACGGTATAAAAGGCGAAGCAAAAGTCGGTTTTACTAAAAATCAGGCAGATTTTTTCTGCTCACTTGATAAAGTTTTTATTAAAAAAGATCACGATTATTTGCCTTTAAATATTCAAAGTACAAGGCTACATAAAAATTTCGCCCTAGTGAAATTTAAGGAAATTAATTCAATAAATGAATTGATGGAATATAAAGGAGCTTTTTTATATGTTGAAGAATCAACTATAAGAGAGGCTTTAGAGGAAGATGAATTTTTAATTGATGAGCTTGTGAGCCTTGAAGTTTTTGATCAAAACGGTGTAAAGCAAGGCTTTGTTGTCGGTGTTTCCAATAATGGGGCTAGTGATTTGTTATCAGTTAAAACAAATTCCAAAAATATTGTATTAATCCCGTTTGTCAAGGCAATTGTGACTGATGTAAATATTAAAGAACGCAAAATTACAATAAACAATATTGAAGGATTGATTGAATAATGATATTTGATGTGTTAACTTTATTTCCTGAAATGATTGAGCAGAGTTGTAATTATAGTATTTTAAAACGTGCTGTTGAAAGCGGAATTTTGAAAGTTAATACAATTAATCCAAGAGATTTTACATTGGATAAGCACAAAAAAGTTGATGATACTCCATACGGGGGCGGAGCGGGTATGGTTTTGATGGCTCAGCCTTATGTAGATGCTTATGAAAGTGTAAAAAGGGTGGATAATTCTTTGACGGTAATGCTTTCTCCGCAGGGTGAACCTTTAACAGATAAGATTGTAAATGAGCTTGCGGAATTTGAGCAAATAGTTATGCTTTGCGGGCATTATGAAGGGTTTGATGAAAGAATTCGAGATATAATAAAGCCAAGAGAAATTTCTATTGGTGATTTTGTTTTGACAGGAGGCGAGTTGCCCGCTTTGTGTCTTATAGATGCCGTCAGTCGAAAACTTGAAGGAACGCTTGGCAAGATTGAATCTGCTGAGGAAGATAGTTTTGCAAACGGGCTTATTGAATATCCTCAATATACAAAGCCACGAGAATTTAGAGGACTGAAGGTTCCTGAAGTCTTGTTAAACGGAAATCATAAAGAAATAAATGAATTTCGCTTAAATGAAAGCATTAAAAGAACCAAAATTAAGCGTCCTGATTTGTACAAAGCTTATATGGAAAGATCAGACGGTTAATATTTCTTGTTTAAGTCGTTATAATGACCGAAGCCTAATACGTCTTTGAATATTTTAACGACTCCGAATGCGCCTAAGCCGATAGCTGAAAATTTGGATAATTTACCCTTTCCTAAAAGTGCACCAAGACCAAGCCCCAGTGGAACAACGCTGTCAACAAGCATTGTGCCAAAGCCTTTAAAGTATCCGATGCCTGAATTTACAAAGTGTCGTATGTTGCTGTCAACTTCCCAGTTGAATACTCCTTTTTTAAGGTTAGACATTGTAATGCTTGGACTTGTTAAATATTGAGAATTGTTGAATGCAGCCATACAAGCATCTGCATCTCCTGTTTTGGAATATACATCTGATTGAAGTTTCCCTAAAACATGCGCATCATAACCAATTATACCTAAAGCAGCAACGCCTGCTCCTTTGTATATATATTTGGGTATATTACTTTTTACTGATTTTAGTGCTGTACTAATACTCATACTTTACCTACTTTGTTGCTGTTGTTGTTGCGTTGTTGTTATCAGCTGTTGTACTTGTTTTTTTTGTTGAATTTGAGGTTGTTTGGGTTTGTTTATTTTTGTTATCTTTTACTTCAACTTCTTTTTCTACTTTCTTGCCTGACATTTTCAGTAAGATATTTGTTGCTTGCATTGCATCTTGTCCGTAGCCTGATGTTGAATTTTGCATTTGTTTTAACAGACCTACTGTATAGTCATCACCTGATACTACTCCTGCATCAAGTGCGCTAAGTGCAAGTATTTTTACAGGTGTTGAAGGGTCTTGAAGCATTTTGTTT
>USJT01000100.1 GCA_900555175.1 uncultured bacterium | reverse complement strand
TAAGAAAGGACCCTAGAATTATGAGTATTGAAATGTTCAAACAACACTTAACAGAAAAAAGAGCTGTTAAAATTATTGCGGGTATCGACAACTATGATATCGAAAACATTAAAAAAGTTGTTACAGCTGCACAAGTTTCAGGCGCATCTGCTGTTGATATTTGCGCAAAACCAGAAATTATTTCTGAAATCAGAGAAATGACTTATATGCCACTATTTGTATCATCAATCGTTCCTTCAGAACTTGCTAAAGCAGTAGAACTTGGCGCTGATGCAATCGAACTTGGCAACTTTGATGTTCTTTATAAAAAAGGAATGTCTTTCTCTGCTGATACAGTTTTATCATTGGTTAAAGAAACTCTTAACTTGCTTGGTGATAACAGAACATTCTTCTCAGTAACTATTCCTGGCGAATTAGCTATTGCAGATCAAATCGAACTTGCAAGAAACCTTGAAAATATGGGTATTGACCTAATTCAAACTGAAGGTCACTTCTCATCTTCACATATTTCAGATGGTGCAAGAGGTTTAATGGAAAGAGCTGAATTAACACTTTCTAACACAATTGAATTATCAAGAAATATTGATCTTCCAATTATGACAGCAACTGCTATCAACCCAACAACAGCTCCATTTGCATTTGCAGCAGGTGCTTCTGCTATCGGTTGCGGTTCTTGCATCAATAAAGCTGATTCTGAAATTTCAATGATTGCTACTGCTAAAAGCCTTGTTGAAATCGCTTCAAGAAACGCTTTAAAAGTTGTTGAACTTGTTTAATTTATACATTTAATTTAAGATAAATAAAAAGCTCCTTTTTTAAAGGGGCTTTTTATTTTACAAAAATTCCAAAAATCTATATAATAAAATTAATCCCAAACTCCGTATATCTTAAAACAAAAGCTGCGAGCGGTTATTCATATTTTTTAATTACATTTATTAACATGTAATGGATTTTTGACATGCTTTTAAATAAAATATTATTGTGAAAGGATTATTATGGAATTAATTTTAGACATTTTATATATTTATGTTGCAATATATTCATTCTATTTTATGGCATTAGCTATCAGAAACTTAAATGACAAGCCGTTTAAAATCGAAAAAAGATATTCTCAATACGAAGAAAAAGACAATATCGCAGTTGTTATTTATGCCAGAAATAACAAAATCACACTGGAAAATCTTATCAATGAATTAAAGATGCAGGATTACCCGATTAACAACTTTAGAGTATTTCTAATTCTTGATAATTGTTCAGACGGTTCAGATCGTCTTTTTGCGAATGATCCTTTTATTAATATTATAAATATAACAGATGTCGGAACAGTTGGAAAAGACCAAGCAGTTTCAATGCTTATTGAAAGATTATCAAAAGATCAAACAATAGATTCTTACGTATTTTTAGATGCTGATAGAAGCATTCCAAACAACTTTTTAACAACAGTAAATTCTGCTCTTGTTAATAACAGCGCACTTAGCGGTGAAACACTTATACTTACAGATAACCTTGGACCTGTTGATAAAATAAAAGCTGCATATCAAAAATATCATATGAACTTTATGAGAAAAGCTCGATCTCTGTTTGGACTTGCTGCAAGTGCAGATTCAGGTGTATTTGTAATAAAGAAAGATATTGTAGATGAAATCGGTTCTGTTGACTTTAAAGATATCAATTCCGAACTTAAATACAGCATGCTTTTATCTAAAATTAAATGCCCATGCACATATAACCCGAATATTCAAACGTATGTTGATACTGCAAATTATGAATTTAGAAAGCCAAGACTTTCTGCAAGACTTGATTTGTTCAAAAATTGCTTTACACAAATTGGAGCTAACAACTTAGTTTTTGCAGAACACACATTCTCACTGTTAAATCCTAATATTTGGATGATTTTAATTATTTATGCTGCTGTAATAAAACATGCTTACAGATATTACTTCTTCGTAGATTTTAAGATTGTTCTTTTAACCTTCTTAATTCTCGTTGCAGGCTTTGGTATAAGCTTAATAAATTCAAAACTAAGATTTAAAGAAATTGTTCTTTTATGCTTATATCCGATTTATTCATTATGTCATATTATCAAAAACTTGCCTCCAATAAGGGTTATCAGAGCAAAAATTACAAATTGCGAAGATTTGCCAGAAGGAACAGAAAAGCTTGAAATAGAAGCTTTTGTAATGAACAGTAACGGCCGAGAATTGCCGTGCAAATTAGAATTCATATCTGAATCAGGACTTGCAAAAATTAAATTTTTATATAAAAACAAAAAATTTGTAACAGCAAGACATTTAAGAATGATTGATGCTTTGCAAGAAATCAGACAAAAGCTATATGATTACGGCTTTGTACTAAAAATTTGCAGTTGTTGCAAATATTTCACATCAAATGTTGACGGTTCAACAAATATGCTAAAAGGTTTTTGTAACAGTGATTACCCAAGTCCTTCAATTAACGGCAAAAAACCTACATTAATCTGGAATTCTTGCACAGATTTTGAACCTGCAAAGGTTACAAATTTGTTAGAAGAAATGGCTAACGAACAAGATGCTCAGGCACAATCTCATTAAGCATATAAAATGAGCCACAAATTATTTTCAAAGAATCTTTAGGAAGCTCGTCAAAAGATTTAAATTCTTTAGACGGAAATTCGCAAGCTTCTTGTAATTCTTCGATAGTACATGAATTTTTATTATTAAAATGATAGAAATATATTTCATCACCTCTTGAAAACAATACTTCCATCATTTTTTTGTAATCCTTATTTCTTAAACATCCAAAAACAAAGCAGCGTTTTTTATTCGGATAATACAAATCTAAGCTTTCACGAAGCGCCATAATCCCATTTGGATTGTGAGAGCCATCAACAATTAAATCATCTCTGCATAATTGAAAACGGCAAGGATGTTTTACATTTTTCAATGAATTTTGAATAGAAGCCTCAGATACTTGCGGGAAAAGTTGCCTTACAGCAGCAAGAGCCAACGATAAATTTGCCTGCTGACAAGTTCCTTTAAGAGAAAGATTTGTAGTATCCTCAAAAGGTGCAACCATAACAAATAATGAATTTACTTCATCTGCCTTATCTTTTATTTCTTCATACCCTTCTGATGTAAATACAGGGCAATTTGGTTTTATTATACCTGCTTTTTCAAAGGCAATTTTTGATTTGGTATTTCCCAATCGTTCCGTGTGATCCAAATCTATATGAGTTATAATCGAGCAAAGGTTTGATTTTATAACATTTGTAGCATCAAATCTTCCGCCAAGACCTGTTTCTAATACAACAACTTCAACATTGTTATCCGCAAAATACTTAAACATAACGGCTGTCAGGATTTCAAATTCAGTCAAATGAATATTATTTTTATCAGCTATCTCACAAACATTGAATACGTAATTTGCGAAATTTTCTTTAGATATATCAACCCCGTTAATTTTAATTCTTTCTGTATAATTAAATATATGCGGGCTTGTATATAAGCCTGTTTTTATACCTGCATCAGTCAGAATTGTTGAAATAATTGCGCAAACAGAGCCTTTGCCGTTTGTACCTGCGACATGAATACATTTTAATTTGTCTTGCGGATCACCAAGTAAATTTAATACTTGAGAAATTCTTTCCAATCCGAGATTTATATAAAATTTCCCTTGAGATGTCAATAATTTTACAGCGTTATCGTAATTTTTATCCATTTGCTATTTCTCTCAATTGTTCAACAATTTTTTCTGTACCGTCAAACTTTGCCAATGCCAAAGAATTTTTCTGAAGCTCTCTCAAACGTTCTTTATCATATATTAAAGACGAAACAGTTTCATACAAGACTTTTTCATTTATTTCATCATCTTCCAAATAAATTCCGGCATTTTTATCAACCATAAATTTTGCATTTTTTCTTTGATGATCAGCTGCCGCATAAGGATAAGGAACAAATATCGGAGCAATTCCTGATGCACAAATTTCTGAAATACTTAAAGAGCCTGAACGAGATATCGCAATATCAGAAGCTTTTAAAACAGTTACCATATCATCAAAATAAGGCTTGATAATCAAATTTTTGTCAGCTTCATATTCAGGATAAATCATAATTAACTGTTCTATAACCCTATCATAATTTTTCTTACCTGTCTGAAAAATTATTTGAAGATCAAAATCTTTAGATAAACTCTTCAAAACTTCAACAGCAGCATTATTTATAGACCTTGCACCTTGAGAGCCACCCATTATGCACAAAGTCAATTTATCTTCCAGCTGCATATTTTTTCTTGCATCAGACTTTGTTAAAGTTTTAAATTTTTCTCTAATCGGATTTCCATTTATATGACAATTTTTATTTTTTATGTATTTACAAGCACTATCAAATGCGACAGAAACACACTTTGCTTTTCCTGAAAGTTTTCGTGTCACAAGTCCGGGCTGAGCATCACAATCATGCATCATATAAGGAACATTTAATAATCCAGCTGCAATTAAAGAAGGAGCAGAAACATACCCCCCTGTTCCAAAAATAGCATCGGGCTTATATTTTTTAATATAATAACAGCATTTTAATACAGCAAACCCCAGTTGAAACATCCATTTTACAAGTTCAAGCCCTATTTTTCTAGGCATTCCGTGAACATTTACCCCTAAGAATTTATACCCCTTTTGAGCAACAATATCAAACTCAAGATTTTTAGGGTTTCCGATATAATATATTTCATCATCTTTCAAGCTTTCGGCAACTGCAATAGCAGGATAAATATGTCCGCCAGTACCTCCGCCTGTTATAAAAAATCTGCTCATTTAAAATCTGTTCCTTATCTTTTTAATACGTTTTTTAGAAATATTTAAAAGTATTCCAACCATAATTAGTGAAACAATTAATGAAGAACCGCCATAGCTTATAAACGGAAGCGGAACACCTGTTGTCGGCAAGAATGAACTTGCAACACTCATATTCATAAACGCCTGAAAAGTAATAGAAAAAGTAATTCCGACAGCCAACAATTTTCCGTACATATCAGGACATCTTGCCGCAATAACAAATCCTCTTTGCATAAATGTAAAGAACAATCCGATAACAAGCACGCACCCGACAAACCCTAATTCTTCAGCAATAATTGCAAAAATAAAGTCTGTATGGCATTCAGGCAAATATGACAGCTTTTGAATAGATCCGCCATACCCAACACCGCTAAAGCCACCTGATGCAAAAGCAATCAAAGATTGTATAATATTATACCCTGCACCTAAAGGATCGAGTTCCGGATGACGCCAAGTTTTGATACGC
>USJT01000099.1 GCA_900555175.1 uncultured bacterium | reverse complement strand
AACCAAGTTCGGAATGACAGAAAAGGTGTATACTTTAGTCATCCTGAACTTGTTTCAGGATCTATCTTAAAGAAGCTGAAATAAATTCAGCATAATAATAAAATTATTTACTCATTGCTAATAAAATATTATATATATCTTTCAATTTTTCCGGAGGAAAAGTTTTTAGTAATTGATTAATTTCATTTGTGTAATTTATATGTCCTTGTAAAAGAAATACAGGTTTTTGTGTCATTAAAATACTTGGATGAACATTTAATAAATTACACAAATCAGCATAAGTTTCAGCGGTGACAAAATTGATACCTGTTTCTATACGGTTAATTGTGTTTTTATCTTTCCCGATAAGTTCTGCCAATTTTTCTTGAGTTATATTATTAGCTTTCCTTATTTCTTGAACAGATGAACCAAAAATCTTTTTTATATCATTACCATTCATATTAAACATATTATTTTATTTTTTTATCAATCGCCACTCTGTTTAGTGTAGTATGTATACGTTAAACGTATATATTTAAATATTTGGTGTATGATTATAAATGTTAAATGTATAGCGATTATAAAGGAGTATATTATAACAAACCAAAAAATTACCAAAACCCCTTACATTATCAGATTAATAGTCAATGAAAAAAATTCCGGTACATATAGAGTGAGCAAAGATTTGTTTATTAAAATTAAAAATCTTATTAAACCATATCAGTCTTTTAAAAATAAATCTAAAAAAGTAAAATGCGTTGAAACAGGAGAAATTTTCAAAAACGCAAAAGCTGCTAATGATATGTTAATTAAAAAAGGGATTTCTTCCAGCTATGATGCTTACAATAGGATTAAAGAGGTTGCAACAAAAGAAAAGAAGCTGCTTATGGTTTACATTGGGAGTTTGTTGATTAGAGATAATAAATTTTTAATTTATGCTAAAATCAAGCTATGGATATAAAAGCTAAACTTCTTTTGGAATCGGAAAAAGATTATAAGAATTTTTCTGCCTCACTAATCCCAAATATCGATAATGTACTTGGTGTCAGGTTGCCGACTTTAAGAAAAATTGCAAAAGATATTTATAAAAACGGCGAATGGAAAGAGTTTGTAAATCAGCAAAAATGCGAGTTTATGGAAGAAGTTATGCTTCAAGGAATGGTTATCGGACTTATTAAAGCAGAGCCTGAAAAAATTCTTGAATATGTCAAAAACTTTGTTCCTAAAATCGACAACTGGGCTGTATGTGACAGTTTTTGCAACAGCCTTAAATTTACAAATCAGAATAAAGAATTGGTATGGAATTTTTTACAACCTTATTTTAAATCCCAAAAAGAATATGACCTTCGTTTTGGCTATGTAATGCTTTTATCATACTTTATTGATGAGGTTTATATTGATAAGGTTTTGAAATTAATTGATAATTTCAAAGATGAAAGATATTATGCAAAAATGTCTGTTGCCTGGGCTCTTTCAATATGTTATATAAAATTTCCGCAAAAAACGCATGAATATTTGAAAAAATCTCATCTCGATGATTGGACATTCAATAAAAGTATTCAAAAAGTTTGTGAATCATTCAGGGTTGAAAAAGATATTAAAACTATGCTAAAATGTATGAAAAGAAAATGAATATAGTAACAGAAAAAAAATTAGCGGCAGGATTGTCAATAACATCAAATGCCGTAATCATTATATTAAAACTAATCGCAGGTATAATCTCTGGTTCAATCAGTATAATTTCCGAGGCAATACACTCCCTGAGTGATTGCTTAGCATCTGTGTTAACCTTTTTTGCGGTTATGAAATCTTCTGAACCTGCTGATAGAGAACATCCGTTCGGGCATGGAAAATATGAAGATATGTCTGGGTTTATAGAAGGCGGATTAATTATTTTTGCAGCTTTTTATATTATGTATGAAGCCGGTAAAAAATTATGTATGAATAAGCCTTTTGAGGTTGATACAACACTCGGGATTGCAGTTATGTTGTTCGCTGTTGTTGCCAATTTTGTTGTAAGCAGTATACTTTTCAAGGTTGCTAAAAAATCAAATTCGATTTCACTTTTTGCTGACGGCGAACATTTAAGAACTGATATATATTCATCTCTTGGTGTTATGGTCGGCTTAATCTTGATAAAAGTTACTGGGATACATATTTTAGACCCGATTATAGCAATTCTTGTGGCTTTATTTATTTTGAAAGCAGGATTTTCGATTTCTAAAGAAACCTTAAATAATTTGCTTGACGGTTCTTTGCCTGCGGAAGATTTGAAATCAATAGAAGAAATAATACATTCTTATAAAAGTGATTATACACTTGATTTTAAAAATCTGAAAGCTCGCCGTTGCGGTCCTTCAACAGATATTGAATTAACAATGCTTTTCCCAAAAGATATGACAATTGAACAATGTCATGATATTTGTGATGAAGTTGAAGAATTAATCAGGCAAAAACTCGGGCATGTTACAATAATGATTCATGCCGAACCTGAATGCCCAAAATGCGAGAATAAATAAGTTATTATTTATCTTTATGGATTTGATGGATCAAAATTTAACCATGGATCATCTTCTGGAGTCATATCATCTGCAAGATATCTTGCTTGACCATGACGTTTGATACGGTCTCCATTTCCGTCATAAAGTGCCAGGTAACGTTGGTAACCATAATGATCAGATAAATCTACAACTTCATCTTTAACACTTCCTGTTTTATATTCATATCTGTAGAATAAACGTCCACTGTTGCCCATTTCGCGGTCACCGGTTATATTTGTGCCATTAAGTTCTAAATGATTATTACGTATAATATAATCTAAGTCTTTAGCAACTTGTGCCATATGTGCGTTATCTCTTGGATAGATAGTAAATGCTTTTCCTTCTTGAATTGTATTATTTAATGTATCTGCACCGTTTGCAATATTAAATGTCTTCCAGTCAATATCGTGTTCACGTAAATATGGAATAATTGCTTCTGATATATTTTGCCAATCCATTTCATTATTTGAGAATAAATGCATTTTCCAAGCTCCATGTTGTTGATTTTGTGGAGTATATCCTGCCCAACAATCATAAGCGTGTAAATTGCTAAATAGATCTCTTCTATTACTATAAAAATCTCCATGTGATTGTGGTTTTCTGTTTTTATTATATTTGTATTTATCTAATCTTGGTGATGAGTTATAGTTAAATGAATTTTTTGCAGATTGCATAATTCTGTTACTGTTTGATGTGTTAACAGTAGATTTTTGACCTATTGTTGTTCCGTTTGATGAAATATCTTTAATAACATAACCATCAGTTGTTTTTTCAATAGTCAAATGTTTTCTTGATACACCGTTGTATCTTGGATCAACTTTAATATCTCCTTCTCTTCCAACTATAATTTGTTCACCGTTTTTCATTGCTTTTAATTTTGCTTGTATTTGTGGTGATGACAAATCTAATTGATAATTAGCTAAATTTAATGTTTCTGTTCCGTTTAAGAAAACAGGTTGATTCTTTGGAAGGGTTGTTCCTGCTTTTGCATTTGTGTAATCATCTATTGCAATTAAATCTTCTGCATTGTTAGTGTTATATTCAGCATTTAACATTGAAGATTTTTCATTTAACATTTGTTGTAATCTTTGTTTTTGTGGACAGTTCGGAATTGCTTCAAGTTGAGCTTGAATTTGAGTTAAATCATTTAAATTTTTTGCACGGTTAAGATTATCTCCAATGTAGCTTATTGCTATTTTGTCCTGTGAAGTTAAAGGATTGGATGAAGCTGCAGGTGCAACTTTTGCAGAAGCATTATTAGAAGATATGCTATTTAAATATGGATCTTCAATATTATCAGGTTTGTAAGATATTCCTCTTTTGCCTCCTTCATGTCTGTATGAAAGAAAACCTGTTTCGCCGATTTGACCTTCATCTGATACTTTACCTGATGATTTTAGTCCGCTTTTCTTAAATGCTTCATCTAAGTTTTTAGCTGTTTGAACAAATTCATCTTCTGATCTGAAATATACTGTAAATGCTTTTCCTTTTTGTGTGTGTTTGCCGTTGAATACTGCATTATCAAGTGCATTAAAATCTTCTTTTTCTATTCCACACATTGTTTTGTACATGATTTTCTTTTCACGTAAAACAGGTAATGCAACTTGTGCTGCGTTAGCCCATTCTTCAGGGCTGTCAGCATAAATATGAATTTTCCAAGGTGTTTGGATTTGTTTTTTTTGGGTTGTGAAATCTGCTTCGTAGTTTCCTGAGCCGCTTGATTTATAAACTTCGTATCTCCAACCTTGTACGTCAGTGAAAAATGCGTTGCCATCATATGCATTACGACGACTTCTTAGATTTATTTCTTCATCTGTTGAAAAGATTATTGCTCTATCCTCTATTGTTTTATTATAGTAATCAATAGCATCTTTTTCTGATGTAATAGGTTTAAATGGTTCTTGTTTAGCTTCATTTGCTTTGTTATTTTTAATTGGTGCAGAGTTTGCAACTTCTTGCGCTTCTGAAGTTGCTTGAGGTTTAACTTCAGCTGCTTTTTGTGCGTTTGTAATTTGTGATATTTTAGTTTCACGTGTTTGTTTTAATGTTGCAAGTTGTTCTTCTAAATCTTTGGTATTTTTGCCAAATCTTTTAGCTCCAAATATTTTTTTGTTTAGGACGTTAATTTGTCCGTCTATACTTTTTACTTCATCTTGAAGTTTTGCGATTTCATCTTTAGTTATTGATGATTTTGGTTTTTGTTCTTGTATTTTTGCATTGTTTTCAATTTTGTGTGCGTCTGCATATTCTTTTCTTACTTGGGCTTGATGTTTATCAAGTGCAGCTTGTTCCTCTGCTGTTGGAGCTTGATATGCATGTTCTTTTGCGTATGCATCAAGTTCTGCTTGGGTAGGTGTTTGTTGTGCCTCAATCTCACGTTCTACCATTTGTCTGTCTCTTGCATTTAAGTGAGATTTGTCAATATTTCTTGCAATTTCTGCATCTGCAATTTCATTTCTGCCGGTTATTGGTGCTTCATTTGTAATTAATGTACCTTTATTTATGCCAGAAGTAGGTACTTTTTTGCTTAATGATCTTACACCAATAGCGTTACCAACACCTGACATTAACATATTTGTCATTGTGCCTTGTGCTGATATATCACCTGTTGAAGCATATTCTGATAATACGCCTACGCCTGTATCAGCTCCGACTGTTGTTGCCAACCTTATACCTGCTCTGGCTGCGGTTTTCATATTGTTTGCCATACCGGATATATATTTCATTTGACCTATACCAACAGCGGTTGTAACACCATTT
>USJT01000098.1 GCA_900555175.1 uncultured bacterium | reverse complement strand
ATAACAAAATTGTTTGTATTTGTATCGGGAATACATTAACTTTGATGAAAGAACGTGAAAAAGCTTACAGCTATTTTGAAAAAGCCTTAAAAATGGAAGGTGACAATTACAAAGCATATATTTGTTATGCAATTTCTCTTTCTGAATTTGGTGAATATGAAATGGCTGTTGAAATGTATAAAAAAGCTGAAAAGATTAAGCCTAAAGAAATTGAGGCACAAATTCTTCTTGCAAATCTTTATACAAACTTTAATCACTTAGATTTAGCAATGGATTTGTACAAACAAGCATTACGTATAAAGCCAAACAGTGCTCAAACATATATGCTTCTTGGTAATGCTCACTATCTTAAAGGCGAAATTGAACAAGCTATTGCATCTTACAGATCATCTATTAATATAGCTCCTGAAAATGATGAATATAGACTTGTTTATACTCAATTGCTTGATGAATATATAGATAAAAAACGGAATGGAGAGCGTGTATAAAATGCGTGATGATAGCCCATATTTTATAGAAAGAATTATTGCAGCACTAACTTATCTTACTATGGGTATGGTCGGCTTTATTTGGTTGATTATAGGATTGTTTACTAAAGCAAGATTAAAACCGTTTTTACAATATCATATATTCCAATCAATATTTATTTCTTTAGGATTTGCTGTCCTTTCAATATTCATCGGATGGCTTTCAAATTTCTTAAGTTTTATTCCTATTATAAATCAAGTAGTTGCTCAAATTACTTTTTGGTTAAATATGCCGTTGCTGTTTGATTATTCATTAATACAAGTTATAATATATTTATTGCTTATTTATCTTGCTCTAACTTCATTTGCAGGTAAATACAGTTATATTCCTTGGGTTTCTGATATTATTGATCAAAATATAAACAGATAAATTTTTTATAAAAAAAATCCTGTAAAATATACAGGATTAGTGCAATGTGAAAAGATTATGAGAAAAAGTTGGGCCTATGATTCTGTTTTAGATAAAACAATTGCGTTTGAAAGGGGGATTCCGCCTGTTGTTTGAGGGTTGTTAACTACTCTGCCGTTAACATACATTACTGTTGAACCGCCACCGTCAAGGTTAATTGCGCCGACACAACCGATTGATTGCATAAAGTTTGCAAGCTCCATTAATGTCATACCGATTGAGCTTCCTTCTCTGCCATCAACTGCAACAAGGATAATATTATTGTCAGCAGTGTAGCCGATAGCGCTTCTTGGGTTTCTGCCACCGATTGCTTGAAGTTTTTGAGCTGTCATGTCAACGTAAACTTTGCCGTCTTTAACAAGATACGGACCACCGCTTATAATATGTTTAACTCCTTTCCATTCAGGGACTGTCTTTACTGTTAATTCTACATCTTTTCTTTGAAGTAATGCGTATAAAACACTTTTCGGACCTGAAATAACGTATCCGTTTGATGGAATTTGAACTGCGTTAGCAGATGCTTTGGTAATCTTGTTATCTGTTACTTGTAATCCAACGCCATATTTAGGTGCAGCAGGAGAATATTTTCCCCATTCAGGGGTATATACAATTACATTTGTTGATAACATTCTAGGTTGGTTAATATTATGTACTTTAACAACTTTACCGCTGCCTTTAACTGATGCGTCAAGACTAATTCTTGCGATTTCAAATCTGTCATCAAAAATGCCCATAGCTACCCTATCGTAAATAGGGCCTGTGTACATTTTTTCATTAATCATTAAAGTTCCAAGAGGAACACCCGTTTGGGGTTTGAAATATGTACCGTTTAATGCGACTATTGCATTATTATTTTTTGCGATTGTTGAAATTGTCCTTCTGCTGTTAAGAGTAGTATCCGAGGAGAGTGCGGGAGTTAACTCAAAATCTTCAGCTAATTTCATATCAACTTCTACAACATTTATTCTTACAGGTCTCCCGCTATAATATTTTGTGAGTTTAATATGCTTTACCCCGCCGGTTACGTCAGTAATAACTGCTTTTGGATATTTTTGCCGAACTAAAGTATCAAAATTTTTCTGTCTTTCTTCAGGAG
Organism: uncultured bacterium; assembly: GCA_900555175.1. Lineage (GTDB taxonomy): Bacteria > Cyanobacteriota > Vampirovibrionia > Gastranaerophilales > Gastranaerophilaceae > Stercorousia. The sequence continues at coordinate 3,258 of USJT01000098.1, read as the reverse complement.
AAATTCTGTTAATTATTTTTGTTTTAATTTGTCCCGTATCAAAGTCAGGCGCTGTAATTTGTGCAACCATTGTATTGCTTGCATGAATTGGTAAAAGCGCCTGACACAAAACTAATACCCCAATTATTGAAATATTGACCGCAATATTTGCTAATTTCTTAAGCTCATAATTTTCAGCATTATAAATCAACGTATCCATAGTGTCACCTCTTGAGTTAAGTAACCGGATACCTTTTTGATTTAAGAGTGGGGTGGGGAATAACACTCATCGGAAACCTGATTTTTTTTCGATAAACCATTTCTCAGGTACTTCCTACTACCATTGTAACATATTTTAACAAATACTTCAATCACTTTTATACCAAGGGGTTTACAAAACTTAATATGGTATTTTTTACACTTTTATTAATTTTTGTAAACAAAAAATTAAGTGAAAAATTAATGTTATTTTTAAATAATTTAATCAATATCAACAGGTTCACGAAGGATTTTATCAATTGCATCACGAGCTGTGAATACGAGAGCTTCAGGTACATTATCTATTGTTGTGAATTGTCTTAACACATCAACAACACGCTTAAATGAGCGAACAATATCACCTTCGCCTATATCTACCTGTTCTGTTATAGTTTCCCATTCTGCGCCGTCTGCCCATAATTCGATGAGAGAACTGAAATATGAATTTATATACATAGGAGCTTCAACAGAGTACCTGTTTTGAACCTTTTCAAGCTTACGTCTTATATTTCTTATCAGATTTAACGTTTTTCTTACAGGCTGAGATATTGGAAGATATGGAATATCTACACGTAAATCTTCTGTTGTGATAGCGCATACAACAGCTGCAAGCTGTGATGGTGTTAAGTCGTCCAAAACATGAGAGAATATAATCTCCGCAATAAATAATTCGTTTTCTGAGCGAATTTGCGAGGTCGTTATGCCCTCTTTTGTCGGATAGTCATCTCGTAAGTAATCCATATCAATTAAAACGCTTCTATGGGCTAAAAATTTATTCCAGAATATATCTCGTTGTTTTTCAATTTCTTTGTCTAACTTATTTAATCTTACTGACAGACGAGCAAAGACTTCAACATTTTTTGAATGTTTTTTGTATAATTTGCAATTATCACATTTAAAGGAATGCATTTGTTCAAGCATAGCTTTTGTTTCTTTCCCAAATTTTACTGCTTCCGGGGAAAGAGGTCGATTTTTAGAGCGTTCCTGTTTGCAAATTTTCTTGTATGTTTGTCTGTTTTGAACGTAGATATGCCTTAATTTATCGTATTCATGAAGTTTATCTTGGCATAATTTATACGGGCAGACAAATTCTCTTGATTTAATTTCATTTTCAAGTTGCTCACGCATTTTTATAAGCGGTTGTAATCTTGAGCCTGATGAAAAATATCCAAAACTTTTTAAGATTAATTCTTTGGCTTCTTCTAAAGAAAATCTTTGTAAAAGGTTTAATACCATAGAATAACTTGGAGAGAAGCGGCTTTCTAAAGGATTTGCATCACTCAAAACAAGTTCAGCGACTTCTTCAGGGGTTTGGAATTGAGTTCCGACAATTGTTACATATCCAACCTCATCCATTCCACGTCTGCCTGCACGTCCTGACATTTGTAAAAATTCACTTGCAGTAAGCATTCTATGTCCTGAATCTGTCCTTTTACTTGTAGAACTTATAACAGTTGAGCGAGCAGGCATATTTATACCTGCAGCAAGCGTTTCTGTTGCAAAAACAACTTTTATAAGTCCTTTTTGAAATAATTTTTCGACCAAATTTTTCCAAGCAGGTAAAAGTCCTGCGTGATGTGATGCTACACCGCATAAAAGGTATTCAATATGCTTGTTATTATATAAATGCAGATTTTCAGCAATATATTCATCTATAAACTGTCTTATTTGTGCTTTTTCTCCTTTGGAAATCAAATCGAGAGAAGCACATTTTTCCATCTGTTCATCACACTTTCTGCGAGAAAAAGTAAAATATATAGCAGGAAGCATATCATTTTTTTGAAGATTTCTGATAATCTCTTTAACGTAAGATTTTTTATTCTGAAATTTACGGCCGAAAACACGTTTTTCAGGCTTAATTTTTTTATTTAACTGACCGCTTGGCGTTAATAGTGGCAACAATTTGTCAGGCTGAGAGCTATCAAAATAATAAAATCTTAAAGGTACAGGCCTAAAATCCGTATCAACAAGTTCAGTTTTTGAATGAACTGTATTTATCCAATCAGTAAGCTCTTGAGCATTTGCAACAGTTGCTGACAATGCAATAAGTTGAATATTTGTCGGGCAGTAAATAATACTTTCTTCCCAAACAGTACCGCGCTGCTCATCATTCATATAGTGAACTTCATCTAAAACAACATATTTAACATCTTTTAGATTATCCTTTACAGAACCAAAATTTGTGCCATAAAGCATATTTCTAAAAACTTCTGTTGTCATTACAACTATTTGAGCATTACGATTAATAGATGTATCTCCTGTTAAAAGTCCAACCTTATCAGTCCCGTATTGTTCACCAAAATCATAATATTTCTGATTTGAAAGTGCTTTTAACGGTGTAGTATAGAAAATTCTTGTTCCTTCTTTTAAGGCACGAAAAATTGCATGCTGTGCTATAACAGTTTTACCTGCACCTGTTGGTGCACATACTACAACACTCTTGCCCTCATCAATATATTGACAGGCTTCCTTTTGAAAATCATCCAATTCAAATGGAAATTCGCTCATTCATACTCCCATATCTGTGTTAATTATATTATTCCACAAATTGCAAAATTTTAAAATCTTTTAAAGAATTTTAATAAAAAGTGAAGAATAATCTTTGTTCATCATAGACAATATCATAATCTTTGCCAAATTTTTCAAAAAATTTAATCAATATTTCTTCTGCTTTTTTAGAACAAACATAAAATGATATATCACCAAAATCAGTTGTTATAGTAATAACGGATTTTTGATATAAGGATAAATTAAATGCAGGAGTCTGTCCAAAACGCCAAGAATAATGATACGGGCATATTTCTGTAATATTAATTCTTTTTGCTCTATCAATCGCAAGAGGTTTATCGTTTACATAAAGTATTCCGTTTTGGCTATCTAATTTTATTTTTTTGGCAAATAAAGAATTAAAGAAAATCTTTAAATTTGGAATACCTAAAGAATACAATAAAAGAATTCTAATCCCGTTTCCTCCAACAGATTTGCTAAAAGAGTCACCTGACGCAAATAGAAACAATAACA
>USJT01000097.1 GCA_900555175.1 uncultured bacterium | reverse complement strand
AATTTTATTTCTTTGGCTTTTTTTTCGGGCAAATTAAAATTGTCTTCTTTCTATTGAACTCGCGATATCATAATTTATCGCTGTAAGACAATTAAAATATAAAAAAGACAAAAAATCAAGCGTAAAAAAGCCTCTTTTTAAAGAGGCTTCATTCCACAGACTACATAATTTCAACCTATTTTTATGTAAGGATATTTCCAAATTTATCTCTTTTGTAAATTTCTTTAGTATCAAATTCTTGAGGAACAGTATGATAAGGTTTATTTTTAACTTCTTGAGAGCCGTTATCGTATTCAATATCATACTTTGAAGCAATATTTTGAAAACCGACATCAGATACTGCAAGAAAACTTACAACACCTTTAATCTTGTTATTAACATCTTCAGGCAAACCCATTGATAACAATTGATCAGATCTGTCTTTATCTTTTACGATTTCATTGAATAAAGTAGGATTTGTTCTTGCAATCAATGTATAAACTGTTTTTTTCTGAGAATCAGGCATTGATGCAAGTATTTTGATCTTTTTATCAACAGGAAGTTTCTTAAAGAAATTAGAGAAATATTCTCTTTTTTCAGTCATTGAAAGAGTTGAAAGTTCATCCTCTGATAAAAGTTGTCCGCTTGCAATTTTTGATTTAATAGATTCAGCAAAAGAAGAACTGATTTCAACTAATGATGAAACGATTGTATTATCATTTTGAATAGCTTGTTCTGTTACATAAGCTTCTACTGCCTTGTTCATTTCAGATTTTACACAATCCGGAGCATATTTAACATTTTCAACAGCATTTTCAATCGCTTTTTCATTACCTGATTTTAATACTGTTTCAAGAGCATCTGTCTGAACTGTCGGATCGTAATCTTTAATATTTCCGGCAACATGTTCTTGAACTTCTGAATACTTAGAATTCATCATTTCATTGTGCATTGCAAGTTGATTTGATTTATCACAATCCTTAATTTGATCAGCTAACATATTTGAATATTTTATAGCTTCTTCTTTATCAAATCGATCTTCAATTCTTTGATGGGCCAATGACATAGCAGGTTCTTGGATTTCTTTTTCCAATCTTGAAAAAATTCCATTTTCTGCAATCCTTTTAAGAGCATTGTCTGACCTTGCAGTAGCTACATCTATTGCTGTAAGTGGAGTTTTACCCATTAATTTATCAGCATTATCAACAGCATAAACTTGCAATTCATCAGTAGCATTTTCACTTGTTTGTAAATCTATAACAGCTTGATTTTGTTTATCCTCGTTAGTAATTGTTGTAATTAAATCAAAACCGCTTTTCTGAACTTCTGCATTTGGAAATTTTGATGACAAATTTACAAAACGACCTTTTTTATCATCCTGATCAGGAGAACTTGTTTCTTGTAAAGTTTCATTTCCTGTAATTGTTAATGAAGCAGCAACTTTGTTTTGATATGGATTGTCAGAAGTCCTCAACAAATTGATATTGTTTATGACATCGTTAGTAGCCTCTGAATCTGCACTAACAATATTTAAAGTAGCTTTATCAACGTTATCTTTATCTGCCCATAAATTTTTAAACTTATTTGCATAAATACCGAATACATTTACAGAAGCTTCGCTATTATAATATTTTAAGAATGAATTTATATACTTAGCTTTTTCTTTTTCAGACATTCCTTTAGTTTTTGTTTCCAAAAAGCTTAAAGAAGCAGCTGTTTCAATGTCTGATCCATGTATGAAATCTTTAATTTGAGATTGGAAATTTTCAACATCTTTTGCAACAGATTTGTCATAATCTGTTTTAGGTTTAGGTAAATTATCTGCAACTTCTTTTAAATTTTTAGCATCATCACTTGCAAGATATTCCTTAAGAATATTATAATGCCCTGTTTCTTCTGATGAAAGAGTTTCACCGTTTTGAAGTTTAGATTCATAAGAGTTTAATTCATCTTGCAATGATATTAAATTTTGAGCTTTAGCCTTGTTACGGATTAATCCCAATTTACCAAAATTTTCAATAAATGCTTGTTCTTGCTTTGTTCTTGATTCTACAGGTTTTTCAGAAATAGCATTATATAAAAGTTCTGATTTATCCAAATTATAATATTTCATATATTTGGCAACATCTGAACTATCAAGATTATCTGTAACATCTTCTCCAATTTTTGCAGAAACTATTTTGCCGACTTGAGTTTTCAAAACGGCGAATTCTTTCATTCTTGCTTTATCAGAAGCATTTAAACTATTTGTATCTCCGCCATCTTGAGTTATCAAATAATCATTTTCTAAATTTAATCTTTCAAACTCATCTTTTTGTAAAAATTCAAGATAAGAAATACCATTAAATTCGGCTGTTTGCAAACCACGCATAACAGAATCTGCAGCAGCTTCTTTCAATTTTGGGTTCTTATCAGTTGCAGAAATAAATGCTTCTTTTACATTTTTTAATCTCTCGTCTTTATTGATAAAAGTTTTGATTTTTTCAATTTCAGCTTGTTTTTCTGCCTCAGATAAATTATTCCAAGCTTCTTCACTTCCATGAGCTTGAGCTATTACATTTCCGTTTTTATCTTTTACTCCATAAATATAAGTATTTTTTGCAAATACTTCAAAACAATCTTTTATTTTTTCATCAGGAGTCTTTTCATTATAAAGTTGTTTAGCAGTCTTTGGCTGTTCAACTTTTTCTTGTTCAGCGGAATTTTGAGTTTCATCAATTGTTTCATTTTTAAAAGATGAAACGACTGCTAATTGTTGTTCGATGTTCAATGAATCAAAATCATTGACTTTAGCTTTTATTGCATCATATTGTTCTAGTGTAATACCTAATTGTTTTAATAATTCCTGTTTTTTAACATCAACAATAGGAATAGCTGACTTTGATACATTTTCTTCTTTATTAGTAGAAACAGAAGATACATTAAATGTATTTGTATTATTAACAGATATATTTTTATTTAAATAATTGTCTATCATTGATATTATAAAACTCTCTGCTTATTTCACTATACATGTAAAAACATGCAATATTAAGCTATTTCAACATGATTTCAAAAATTTACATTTATTAACATTTAAAAATTATTCACCATCTTTTGGAAGTATATACTTATTTGATGGAGACACTGAATAATAATTAACATTATCGCTAGCTCCAATATGTTTTGCAGCATTTGCAAACACACTATTGCTAAATACAGAAATAAGCGCCATAGTTAATTGATCATCAAGTAGAAAATAATGTTGAATTTTCCCTTCTTTGTTCCTGCCTAATAAAAATACTGAACCATATTTTATATGTTGAGGATTGTCATAATCTTTATTAAAATAAGCTTCATTTGTATAAATACCTTTTACCTGAAGTTCCGGATACCCGTCTTTTTTTACAGTAACAAGTTCAACATCATCAGGATTATTATCACGAGAATAACAATTTACTTTATAAGAACCATTTTTTGTCGTAAGAGAATCTGTCCCGACCAATTCACCAAAATTCTCATAAGGTTGAGCATCTTTCAATATGTCACCGTTTGGAACATTTTGTAAACTGAAAATAGTCTGACGTAAACCTAAATTATAATTATTAACCTTTATATCAGTATTATTATCAGATGATTTCAAAGCAGAAACTAAATAATCTCTCATATCATCAGAAAGATTATGATATAATTTAGTTTTAAGCATACTGTTTTCGTCAATCATTTCAATATCATAAAAAGTTAAAGGATTTGATTTAACTCCATCATCACCTACTAAAGAATAAGTTGCTTTAGTTAATGCAGATACCTTATAATCCATATCAAACGTATGTTTACCAGCTTCACTTACACCTTCGGAATAAACAATTTTATCAAACCCTGAACCACCTTTTGTATTTAAAAGAGTAATTTTCGGAGTTACAATTTCAGCTTTAGGTCCTCTATATGACGGGAACGTTTTTGAAGCAACAACAGTTGCGCCATCACTTTCAAGCGTATTTGGCGCATCTACCATTTCTATTTTATTTGAAGAATCTAGTTCTGACATTTTCAAACTGGAAGCAGATGCACTTGATAAAGGAGACATCGCTAAAACAGTTGCAGCTAAAGGCACTGCAAGTTTGTGAGGAACAGTCATTCTCGACTTATCTCCATTTTCTGATGCATTTTTTCTTTTTCTACCAAAATTTACTTGATTTAACCCATTTGTCAAATTTAAAGATGATACCGGTCTGATTGCCATAGTCTTAACTCCAATTTTTATTTACTTTTTTACACTTGTTATTTGTAAAATAGCTAAAAAAATTTTTTGCTACCTTTTTTTATCATTAAACCCTTATAAGCGTATTATAGCAAGCTATTTAGGATTTTGTAAATTTGTATATACAATATTAATATTTCTTTACACTTGCACCGTTTTTTTGTTTGTTGTAATTTTATGTGTGTATAAATGTAGCTGATTGCTACAATAAAATTAGACGAAATCTGACAAGTGTCAGTAATTAGTATAAAAGAAGGAGAACTCAAATGAGTGAAAGAAAATTAGTTGGAACAGGAGAAATGTTCAAAAAAGCACTCGCTGGCAAATATGCTATTGGTGCTTACAATGTTAACAACATGGAAATCTTGCAAGGTATTGCAGAAGCTGCTGAAGAAACTCAATCACCTATCATTTTACAAGTTTCTGCAGGTGCAAGAAAGTATGCTAACCAAACTTACTTGGTAAAATTGGTTGAAGCTGCTTTAGCTACAACAACAGTTCCTATCGCTTTACACTTAGATCACGGTGCTGATTTTGAAATTTGTAAAGCTTGTATCGATGGCGGATTTTCTTCAGTTATGATCGACGGTTCAAGATTCCCATTAGAAGAAAACATCAAAGTTACTAAACAAGTTGTTGACTATGCTCACCAACGCGGTATTTCAGTTGAAGCTGAACTTGGTAAATTAGCTGGTGTTGAAGATGATGTTAAAGTTCACGCTAAAGATTCAACATACACTGATCCGGCTGATGCTGTAAGATTTGTTAAAGAAACAGGATGTGATTCTTTAGCTGTTGCTATCGGTACATCTCACGGTGCTTACAAATTCACTGGAACTCCAAAATTAGACTTCGACAGACTTGCTGAAATCAAAAAAGCTGTTAACGAAGTTGTTGGTTATGATTATCCGTTAGTATTACACGGATCTTCATCTGTTCCTGCTGAATTCGTTGCTAAATGTAATAAATTCGGTGGTCAATTACCAAACGCTCAAGGTGTTCCTGAAGAAATGTTAAATTACGCTTCTAAACACGGTGTTGCTAAAATTAATATCGATACAGACTTAAGATTAGCAATG
>USJT01000096.1 GCA_900555175.1 uncultured bacterium | reverse complement strand
CCGATAGTGTGAGTAAACAGAATTAAAAAATTAAATAATGCGTATAGCGAAAAATTTAATTTATTTGGCTGTTTAATTGCTTTTATTGTATATAAAAGGCTCAATGCCGAAAATAAAAATAATATTTGATATAGTCTTACTTCTTGAGAATAATAAATTAAGAAAGAACTTATTGCACTAAATCCTGCACAGTAAAGCCCTGTCTTTTCGTCTTTTTCTCTGCCAGTAAAATACATGGCAATTATAGAAAGTATTCCTGCAAATACTGAGGTTAATCTTAATAAAAGATCGCTTTTTCCAAAAAGTGCCATAAAAAACTTTAAATAAAGATAGTAAAATGGCATGTGACATTGAGATTTAACTGCTTCTATAAAATTATGCCCAAATGGAGTTGCAGCAATCATCCAACTTACATATTCATCATTCCATAAACCGTCAGGTTTATTAATAAATATAAGTCTTAAAATTAATCCTAAAATAACTATTCCGGCTATCGTAAAGTATTTTTTCACAATTGTCAAAATCCCTCTTTATATTATATAATAAAAAGAAAAATTTAAAAGAGGTTGTTATAATGAAGCTAGTTATCCAAATCCCTTGCTATAATGAAGAAAATTCTTTGCCTGTTACATTGAAGGCTTTGCCTGAAAATATTGACGGTATAGATGAAATTGAAGTATTGATTATAGATGACGGATCTTCTGACAGAACTGTTGAGGTGGCAAGGGAGTTGGGGGTTAAACATATTGTTAGCATGCCTCATAATTCAGGGTTAGCAAAAGCTTTTACAGCAGGAATAAACGAGGCTTTGGCAGTCGGTGCAGATATTATCGTAAATACAGATGCTGATAATCAATATTGTGCCGATGATATTGAAAAACTTGTAAAACCTATTATAAACGGAGATGCAGATATTGTCATAGGTTCAAGACCTGTTTCTAAAATTGAACATTTTTCTTTATTAAAGAAATTTTTACAGAAAACAGGCTCTTTTGTGATGCGTTTGATAAGTTCAACAGATGTTGAAGATGCTCCAAGCGGTTTTAGAGCATTTTCAAGAAATGCTGCTGTTAAGCTTAATGTTTTTGATAATTATACTTATACTTTAGATACTATAATTCAAGCTAAGGCAAAAGGTTTGCATTTGATGTGCGTGCCGATAAATGTTAATCCTGAACTTAGAGAATCAAGATTGGTTAAAAATATTTTTGATTACGTTAGAAGATCTATGTTTACGATGATAAGAATGTTTATTATTTATCGTCCGTTTAGATTTTTCTCGATACTTGCAGGAATATTTTTTACTTTAGGTGTTTTAATAGGGTTAAGATTTTTGTGGTTTTATGTGTTTGAAAGCGGAGCAGGACATATACAATCTTTAATTTTATCTGCAATATTAATTATAATCGGTGTTCAAGTAGCTGTAATTGCAGTTGTTTCAGAACTATTATCAATTAACCGTAAGCTGCTTGAAGATATACAAACACGCTTGAAACTTCAAGACTTGAAAAAAAATTAGGAAGTTATAAGATATATAAAAAGATTAATTAAAAATAGGAAATTTATATATATGGTAAAAATTGAATTTGTTTCTAAGCTGAGAGATATGTTCTCTTCTGCTAAATTTATAAAAGTTGTTTCTTTTATAGGTTTTACTGTTTTAATGACTTCGGTTATAGCATCGCAGAATTTCTTTTTTCAAAATATTATTGAAAACGGAATAAGTAAACGTGATATCATCGCTCAAAAAACATTGACGGTAGAAGATGTTAAACGAACAGAACAGCACAGAAAAGAAGTCGCTCAAAAGGTTGAGCCTGTAATGGCCCCTGCAGAAGATGAATTTATCAAAACTAATTTGCAGACTTTACAAACTTCAATTATGCAGATTAGAAAAAAAGATGTTCCTGATTCTGTAAAAACTGAAGAAATCGGAATATTGTTCGATTTATCTGACAATTCAAAAAGAAACTTTATAATTAATTTCCTTTTAAAAGCTGATGATAACAGCTTGCATGAAGTCTTTGACAAATCTAATTTGACTTTATCAAATATTTTGCGTCAGGGAATTACAGAAAAAGATTATGAAAAAGATAATATTGACAGCATTATTTTAAATAACTTGGTATCAAATGTTTCAAAACGTCAGGTATCTGTTATTAAGGCAGTTTTGGAACAGGTTATTGTACCTAACCTTGTTGTTGATGAGTTTGCGACAGAAATTGCAAGAAAGAATGCTCAAAATTCTGTCAGACCTTACGAAGTTGTTTTCCAAAAGGGTGACAAAATCTTGTTTGAAGGTGAACCTGTTACAAGATTGAAAAGAGATGCTCTCCGTCAGGCTGGTTACAATGTTTATGAATTAAATTGGCCCGGACTTGCTGCAATTTATTTGATTGTGTTTATCGGGACATTTTTATTTATCTATTATATGAAATTCTTTGAAAAAGAATTTTTACAACCCAGATATATGGCGGTTTCCGCATTTTTATCCATTTTGGTTGCATTTATCGGAGTTGTTTTACCGACAGGGTTCTCCCCTTATGTAATTCCGATTCCTGCATATTTAATTTTGATGGTTATTTTTACAAAGCCAAGAATTGCTTTTGTTGCTTCTGTTATTTTATTGTCTGTTATGACAATAGGATTTCAGTATAATATACAATTCCTTGTTGCATTTTTACTTTTGAGTATTTTATCCGTTGTTTCTATGTCGCAGATAAGATATGCAGAACGTGTTGATGTTATTAAAAATGTTTTTAATATCGGTATTGCAGGTTTGATTATTGTATTCAGTATTTACGTATTGGAAAAATGCCTTATTGAAGTTGAAAATGTCTTAATCGTTAAAAATTGCTTGTTTATACTTTTAAACGGTATATTCAGTGCAATTATCGCATCAGGTTTGTTGCCTTTAATTGAAAGTATGTTTAAGATTATCACTCCATACGGACTTGCAGAACTTGGCGATCATAACCAAAAGCTTTTGAAAAGACTTCAAATAGATGCTCCGGGGACTTATCATCACAGTTTGATGGTTTCAAATTTGTGTGAAGCTGCTGCAGAAGCAATTGGAGCTGATCCTGTTTTGGCAAGAGTTGGTGCGTTATACCATGATATCGGAAAATTGAAACGTCCTTTATTCTTTGTTGAAAACCAGTCTTATTTCTTAATTGAAAATCCGCATAATAAATTTACTCCAAGAATTAGTAAAATGATTATTACAGCTCACCCTAAAGACGGTATTGAAATTGCAAAAGAATATAAGTTGCCTCAAGTTATTCAAAACTTTATTACTCAACACCATGGCGAAGGTTTAGCAAGTTATTTTTACAATCAGGCCGTAAAAGAAGAAGGTGCTGAAAACGTAAAAGAGGAACAGTTTAGATATGCCGGACCTAAGCCAAATACAAAAGAAACTGCAATCTTGATGATTGCCGATGCGGTTGAATCTGCTGTTCGTTCATTAAAAAATCCTACTCCAGAAGAAATTGAGGGTATGATTAATAAGATTATTGTTGAAAGATTGAATGACGGTCAGTTATCAGACAGCCCGCTTACATTAAAAGATATAAAAGTGATTGCATCTACATTCTCTCGTATATTGAGAGGTATGCAGCATAATAGAATTAAATATCAGGAAAATTTGGCTGAAGAATTACAAAAACAAAAGATTAATATGCCAGCAAAACTTCTTGATGAAGATTTGGAAAATAAAATTAAACAGCTTGAAGGCGAAAAATCTCCGCAAGATCAGAAAAATCCTAAAGAGGATAAAAATGACTAAATATAATATTTTTAGTGAAAATATTTATCCTGATTGGGATATTAATGAAAAAACGTTTATTGATATTGCAAAAAAGATTTTGAAATTTTATCTTTCTATTGAAGAAGTTTATGAAAAATCTTGTCTAAACGGATTTGATTATAAGGTTATATCATTTGATTTTTTGTATTGTGACAGTGTAAAAACTCATGAAATAAACAGAGAATATCGCAATAAAGATTATCCTGCTGATATAATTACATTTGCGATATTTGCAGATAGTGAGGAAAAATTTATATTTGATGGCGAAATTAATCTTGGGGAAGTTATGATTGCTCTTGATAAAGTAATTGATGAAGCCGAAAAAAAAGGTGTTACGAAAGAGCATGAATTGTCTTTTTTAATAAGTCATGGCATATTGCATTTGTTAGGATTTGACCACCAAACTGAAGAAGATTATAATTTTATTATAAACTTACAAAATAAAGCACTGGAAAGTATAGGGGTATGACAAAATTTAAACAACAAGGCTTTTCTAACACCTTTAAAAATGCACGCAAGGGTATGCGTATTGTTTTGAAGTCTGAAGTTAATATAAGAGTTCATTTTTGTGTTGCGGTAATTGTGCTTGCCTTGGCATTTGTTCTTGATTTTAGTATTGAAAAATTTTGTATATTGCTTTTGACAATAGGATTTGTAATTGTTGCTGAAATGGTAAATTCAGCTATTGAATATTCTTTGGATGCCGTATTTCATAACAGGTATTCAAGATTAGTTGGAATGGCTAAAGATATTTCTGCAGGAGCTGTTATGTTTGCTTCTGTGATTGCAATTGTAATTGGTGTTTTGTTGTTTGGTTCTTCAATATTGAAAATTTTATAATAATATGTTAAAATTAATATGAAATAATAACGAAAGGAGCGGATTATGAAGAGATTAGAAACTCGGGGGGGGGCATAATTTAACCTCTACTCAAGGTTTTACCCTTGCCGAAGTATTGGTAACGTTAGGGATTATTGGTGTTGTATCTGCAATGACAGTACCTACTTTAATGCAAAATTACCAAAAGAAGAGTTATGTAGTTCAATTACATAAGGTATATAATGAATTGTCACAGGCTTTGTTACAGTATCAAACTGATAGGAATGCTTTAAATTTAAAAGAGGCAGGGATTAATTCTAATGATAGTGTTATAAATTTCTATAAGACATATTTTAAAAATGTAAAAGTGTGTGATAGTATGTCTGATTGTTTTGCTGATTCTTATAGAAAAATGGATGGTACTGCTACTTCAAATTGGGATCCTAATTATACATCTTTTGTTCTTGCAAATGGTGCTTCTGTAAGACCTATATATTCACTGGAAGGAAATAAAATAATAAATATTGCAGTTGATGTAAATGGAGCAAAAGGTCCTAATATTGCTGGTCGAGATTTATTTTGGTTTTATGTATATAATAATTCATTAATAGATGATGTTCCACCAGATGCTTCTGCTAATGCTCCTCTTACCAAGGAACAGAGGGAAGAATTATTTAATTCTAGATGCATAAA
>USJT01000095.1 GCA_900555175.1 uncultured bacterium | reverse complement strand
ATACACTTCATGGAAAAATCAGCATAAAAATTCCGCCAAAAACTTCATCAGGTCAAGCCTTAAGATTAAAAGACTTAGGTTTACCTAAAAAAGGCGGAGGCTATGGCAATCTTAACGCTAAAATTAAAATTGTAATCCCGAAAAACTTATCGGATAAACAAATTGAGCTATACAGAAAAATAGCCGAGTTATAAAACTAAATAAACCATTGACAATATCCCCCTTTCAATGCGACAATAATGCGAGAAGGGGGATATTTTAATGACTAAAGAAACTTTTTTACATGACAAACATGTACAACTCGGTGCTAAAATGGTTGATTTTGCAGGTTGGAGTATGCCTGTTCAATACACATCAATCATTGAAGAACACAAAAACGTAAGAGAAAAAGTCGGATTATTTGATGTTTCGCACATGGGTGAAGTTTTTGTCTCCGGAAAAGATGCTACGGAATTTCTTAATAAAATAGTTCCCCAAAATATTGACAAATTGAACTATGAAAAAGCTGTTTATTGCCAACTTCCGAACAAAAAAGGCGGCTTAATTGACGATTTAATAATATACAAGCTTGGAATTTTACAATATTTGGTAATTTGTAATGCTTCCAGAATTGATGAAGATTTAAACTGGATGGTCAGAAACAGTAAAGATTTTGATGTACAAATAGATAACCGTTCTCACGAATATTCACTGCTTGCGGTACAAGGTCCTTTAGCTGACAAACTTTTAAGAAAAATGGGACTTACAACCCATCAAGAATCATTTACGATTAAACCTGCACAAATTGCAGGGATAAAAGTTCTTGCATCACGTACAGGTTACACCGGTGAAGACGGGTATGAAATTCTTGTCGAAAACAGACATTCCGAATTTTTATGGGATAAAATTCTTGAAGAAGGGAAAGAATTTGGTATAAAGCCAATCGGACTTGGTGCAAGAGATACTTTAAGATTAGAGGCAGCTCTTCACTTATACGGAAATGACTTGGATGAAAATACAACTCCGATAGAAGCAGGGCTTAGCTGGTCAATTCCAAAAGATAAAGTTGCAGATTACAATGGAAAAGACGTCATAATGGAACAGATTAAAAACGGGACTTCAAAAAAACTTGTAGGGCTTAAAATGCTTGACAAATCAATTGCAAGACATGAATATGAAGTTTACAAAGACGGAGAAAAAGTCGGAATAATCACAAGTGGCGGGCCTTCTCCAATTTTGGGGGCAAATATTGCGCTTGCTTATGTAAAAAATGATAAAAATATTTGCACAGGTTCCACTGTTCAGGTTATGATAAGAGAGAAATTACATGATGCTGAAATAGTAAAAAGGCCGTTTGTAGAAAAAAGAAATAAAATCAAATTATAATTATATAAAAGGAGAAATTAATGAGTATTACAGAAAACATCTTATGTTCTAAGTCTCACGAATTCTTATTAGACAATGGAGATAACACATTTACAATTGGTTTAACAGATTACGCTGTTGAACAGTTAGGTGACATTGTATTTTTAGAATTGCCTGAAGTAGGTACAGAATTCAAAAAAGGAGAAGCTTTTGCAACTGTTGAATCAGTTAAAGCTGCTTCTGAAATTTATATGCCAATTAGCGGAAAAATTTTGGAAATCAACGAAGATGCAGTTAACGCTCCTGAAATTTTGAACGAAGACAGCTACGAAAAAGGTTGGCTTGTAAAAATCGAAGCAACAGGTGATGTTGCAACAGAACAAAGCGACCTTTTAGAATATGAAGATTACAAAGAAGAATTGGAATAAAATAATGAAAAATTTTTTGGTACATACCGATGAAGTAAAAGAAGAAATGCTTAAAAGCATTGATATGACAAATATTGAGGACTTATTCAAACAAATTCCGCAAAAAGCCCGTATGGGGCAATTAGGTTTTGAAAAGCCTCTTAGCGAAATGGATGTTCAAAAGCGTATAAAATCTCTTGCGAAAAAGAATAACACAGATTACGTAACATTCCTTGGCGCAGGTACTTACAACAAATTCATCCCTGCTTGCATCTCACAAGTCGCAAACAGATTTGAGTTTTTAACCGCATATACGCCTTATCAACCTGAGATTTCGCAAGGTACACTTCAAGTTATGTACGAATTCCAAACAATGATTTGCAGACTTACAGGGATGGATATTTCGAATGCAACAATGTATGATGCTGCAAGTGCTTGCGCTGAAGCAATATTAATGGCAGTAAGAGTTTCTAAAAAGAATAAAGTTCTTGTCTCAGAAAAACTCAACCCTGAATACATTGATGTAATTAAAACATACTGCTGGGCTAACGAAATTGAACTTGAAATTTTTGACAAAATTCCTCAAAATACAAGCGAATATGCCTGCGTAATGATTCAAAATCCTGATTTTTACGGGGAAATATCAACAATTGAAAAGCCAAATGACTGTCTTTTAGTAGTTTGCGTAGATATTTCATCTCTTGGAATACTTAATCCTCCGACTAATGCCGATATCGTTGTCGGAGATATTCAAACTCTTGGTATTCCTATGGAATTTGGCGGACCACATGCAGGATTTATTGCCTGCAAAGAAAAATTTATGCGTCAAATCCCAGGACGTCTTGCAGGCAGAACAGTTGATGCAGACGGGAACCCAGCATACTGCCTTACAATTCAAACAAGAGAACAACATATTAAAAGAGAAAAAGCTACAAGTAATATCTGCTCAAATCAAGCTTTAATCGGACTTTGTGCAACTTTATATCTCACAGTTATGGGAGAAAAAGGCTTTAGACAAGCTTCTTACCTTTCTGCAAAAAGAGCTCACCAATTATCTGAAAAGCTTGCACAAAAGGGAATTAAAACATTAAATAAAAATTTCTATAACGAGTTTACGATAGAAGTTAAAGATGCTGAAAAATTCCTTTCAAATCTAAAATCTAAAGGAATTATAGGCGGATTAAAAGTTGACACAGACAAGGTCTTGGTTGCCGCAACAGAAATGAATTCAGAAGAAGACATTGATAAATATATTGAAAGCATTTAAGCTTCTTTAAATGTGTTATAAAAAACAGTAAATGCCTTCTCAGCATCTTCAAATTTTTTTATAAAACAACCCTTAACAAGATACATGTGTTGATTTGTTTCTATCATTAAATTAATTCTTTTTTTAGAAGAATGCCAATTTGTTATATAATTAGATATTTTTGCATTAGTATCTTTTAATTTAATTACAATTTCACCATTAGATTCTGCAAACGTAGAACTTTTAACTTCTTTATCATCAACATAAAGAGTTGAGAAATTTTGTTTTACTTCCGGTGGATTATCAATTTCTGCTTTAAAAGTTAAATTATTTTCCAACTCAGTTATGATAACATCTTGCATAATTTAAATTCCTTGTATTTGCTAATCTTTAAAATGGTGGGCGATACGTGACTCGAACACGTGACCCTCACAACGTCAATGTGATGCGCTACCAACTGCGCTAATCGCCCATAGACTTTATTATAACACAAAAAACTCTATTTTTTGTGGGATGCGCTACCCCTCTCACAAAACGATTATCAATCGTTTTGTTCGGCAGAGTGCTAATCGCCCATAGACTTTATTATAACACAAAATCTCTTATTTTAAAGAATATCTGTATTTTCAAAAAAGCCTTATCAAACTTATCCTAAAAATGCATAGCATCAACTTGTTTCAATATAGCTTGAATATCTTTTAATAATTCAGCTTCTATAAATATAAGTTCTTGCCTTGTATAATCATCATGTTCATATTTAACTTTAGCAAGTTTTGACATTACAATTTTATTGAAAGACAAATAATCTGCGCTAAATTCTATAATATCAACAGCTCTATACGGAACAGGTCTGTCATGTAATCTCAATATTGCTCTAAAGATTACAAGTAATGTTTTGATTACATGATCTAAAACTTTTTTCATCTCTCTATCAGATTTTATATTTAACAAGAAATTATTTTTATATTTCAATAACAAAGCTTTCAATTCAGATTCGCATTGAAGCCTCAAGAAATACTTATTAATACAAATAGAAGGGATTAAATCTTCCCCGTAAATCATACGGTAATTTTCTTTAATATCAGAATATTCAATAGCATAAACATCAAATGAAGAATACCATTCCTCTTTGTTCATAATAACAGGAATAGGATTTTTTGCCTTAACCCATTTTTTTACAGGTTTAGCAATTTCGTAAAGATTTTCAGCATTCAAAGTATTTGTAACTATCATCAAGTTAATATTATTTTTTGCATCTTCAACATTAGCTTGAGAGCCAAATGCAAAAACTGATACAAGATTATCGCCGAGTTTAGTTTTTAATTCTTCTACAAAATTGTCTAAATTCTTCATTATTAATCCTTTCCTAAAAATTATTAAATAATTTTACCAGCTTCCTGAGCAACCTGAGCCGCCAAAGCCTCCGCCGCCGCCAAAGCCGCCAAAACCACTACCAAAACGTCTGCGTCTTGGAGAAAATATTGCGCCCAATATTATGAAAGGCCAAACCCACCATGGAAGATTATCCCTACGATGCGAATAATTTGAAACCGGAGCACTTGGGCAAACTCCTTGCTTATTAATAGTAACACCTTCTGCATTAGCAACGGTTCTTGCTAAAAGATAAGTTCCTCTTCTAATTCCTCGTTCATACTCATTTTGTTTATAATAAGGTAAAATATCAGTATTCATGATATTTTCTAGTGTGCTGACACTAATTTTCTTTTCAAGACCTAACCCTTGTTCAATTCTCATTTTACGTTCATTTAACGCTGTCAAATAAACCATTCCGTTATTTTTACCAACAGCACCAAGTTTATAAGAACGTCCGATATCAAGAGCGACATCTTCAACCCTTTTCCCGTTCAAAGACGGTAAAGTCACAACGACTAAATCTGCACCTGATTTCTTTTGCAAATCCCATAAAGTCATATTCAAATCATTTTCCACCTCAGGGGATAGCAAATTTGCTTCATCAGCTATAAAACCGTTAAATTTTAACGTAATAGCATCAACACTTGAACTTAAAAGTACAAGTAATACAAAAACATATAACCAACTCTTCTTTAACATAAGATAATTTTAACAGTATATAAAAATTATGTCAATAGGCAATAAAAAAAGGCGACACCCAGATTCGAACTGGGGGATAAGAGCTTTGCAGGCTCCTGCCTTACCACTTGGCCATGTCGCCGTCCTCGTTTCTTTATGATAAAAAAGACATAACAAAAAGTCAAGGTGAGTTGTGAATTTTTAGTTATATAAATAATTTAAATTCACAAAATTAGTGATACATAAATAAAAAAGAACCGCCAAATATGACGGTTTTTTT
>USJT01000094.1 GCA_900555175.1 uncultured bacterium | reverse complement strand
TACCGACACATGAAAGTTTGCAGTCTTTGCATTTATTTACTGTTTCAATAAATAAAGGATCTTTGATTACATCTTTTAAAGGTCTGTTTCTTACGCTGATAAAAGGTTTTCTGTCATAGCAGCGTAACATATCGCCATTTGAATAAATTACTGTTGCGATACGAGGCCAATGGCATTCATAGTAAGTTTTTTTGTTGATTATGTAATCCATAAAGTAGTATGAATTTCTTATCGGATAACCATTTTTCTTTAATTCTTTTATTTTGATAAACATATCAGCCAATTGTTCATTTTCTAATTCAGTTTCAACAACGTTGTGTGCTTCTTCAGGTCTTGAAGCTGCTTTGTTAACTGTGAAATATAATAGAATATCAGCATCTTTACAGTATTGTGCAACTTCTTTAATTTGTTCAAAATTAGTTTGAGTTGAAACTGTGCAGCATACATAAATTCTCATTTTTGGAGAATGAACTTTATGGTATTCAATTCCTGACATTACTTTGTCACAAATTCCAGGCATGTGTCTTATATCATCATGGGCTTTTCCGATAGCGTCTAATGATACAAACATCAAATCCGTATATTGTGCAAAATCAGGATTTGTTTCTAAATACCAGCCGTTTGTTGCAATTTTGGTATATAAACCTGCATCATGTGAGGCTTTGCAAATTTGAGCAAAATCTTCTCTTAATAAAGGTTCGC
This sequence comes from uncultured bacterium, assembly GCA_900555175.1. Taxonomy (GTDB): domain Bacteria; phylum Cyanobacteriota; class Vampirovibrionia; order Gastranaerophilales; family Gastranaerophilaceae; genus Stercorousia. The sequence goes on along the minus strand of USJT01000094.1, from coordinate 4,655 downwards.
CACCCCACAAAATGCTGTCCATATATCCGATTTTGCCTGCTTCTGTTAATAATCTTACGATTTCATCTGTCGGCATATCGTCTGTACCTTTTTTAGATTTCCAAAAACAAAAATCACAATCGCAATTGCATCTGCTGGTAACCATTAATGAAAAACATAACGGTTTTGGTGTTTTTGAAAGTCTGCTTGCGATACATTCTAAAGCTCCGCCGCCTAAATGACGATAGTATTTTAGGCGTTCAAATGTCATATTATTTCTTGATTTACTTCCCATTTAAATCCCCTTACAAGTAGTATTAATTCCTCTCTTAGTAGAACGATATAAAAAATTTTAATATTAATATCGATCAATAAAAATTAGCCATTTGGCTATTCTTAAAAAAATACTTGTAAGTTATAATTTTTTATTTGCTTTACGTTTAATTAAATCAATAAAGGCTTCAATCCTTGTAATATAGCCGGCTTTACCTGTCTGTTCATCCAAAACTAATGACATAACAGGAATATCTTCTTCTTTACTAACTTTTGGTAAAATATTTTGAGCGACTATTTCAGGCATGCAAGAAAACGGTGAGATATGTATAATCCCATCTACTCCATGTTTTGAAGCATATACTGTATCGCCGACTGTTTCAATACATTCACCGCCGATTGCTCTTTTCATATATTTTTTTGCATATTTGACGGATCTTTCTCTATGAGATTCCTTGTGATAGAAAAGTGAAGGTTTTAAAACGTGCTCAAGCCAATCCCCAAACATTATCTGACGTTGGACTTCTACACCCATTTCTCCTAATTCTTTTTCTATATTTTGATTTGTGTATGGATCAAGTAGAACAAAAAATTCGCCGATTAAATAAACTACAGGAACTTTTTTATTTTTATCTATCGGGATTTTTTTGAAATCTTCGATTATACGTTTTTTTAATTTTTTTGCTTCCCATACAGAATTTGTTTCATCAGTAATTTTAAGCCATTTTTCATAGCATTTTTCAGCATCACCTTTGTTTAATTCTCTTGGACGGGTGTAAAATAGTAATCTTTCTGCCGTATCTATTGCAAAGAATTTATTAAATCCTAAACTAAAACCTTTATAGTATCTCCAAGGATTTATACAATGGGTAACATGCCAAAAAGCATGGAGAGTTTGTTTCATTTTGCTTTTATACATGTCAAAAATCACCATATCAAATTTGTAGCCCATAGATTTAAGAGTTTTTTGAGCCATTTTTGTGTAATTCCCGAGTCTGCAAGAACCGGGAGCTTGGAACATCATTAATGTGTTGGCACCTTTATCAAGAGCCATAATGTAGTTTGCTAGATTTAATTTATAAGGAAGACAAATCCCTTCGATACTGTTTCTTACTCCGATTTCTAATGTTTCTTTGCTGTTAGCAGGAGGAATTACCACTTTTGCCCCCAATGATACAAGTAAGGCTTTTAATGGAATATCTATTCTTCCCATTCTAGGCCATGCAATTATACGGTCTTTTGTGGGAATTGTATTTTCCATTTTTGTTTTTTCTAACTTCTTGACATTATTCATAAAAATTATACTAACACAAAATTATTTTATGCTAATTTGATTTGAAAAAATCCAAGGTTGATTTTTTAAATAAATTTCTATTCGATATTTTGCATTTTCGTCAATTGGGAATTTTAAATTTTTTGTGTTTTCTGTAAAAATTTGAGTTCCGTTTTGAATAATTTTTATCTCAGCTTTTGTTGAAAGTTTTACAATAATTGTTTTATTCTCAACATGAATTAATGGAATTTCGTTTTTTATATGACGGTTAATCATTAAGTTATTACCATTTTTTATAGATGAAAGAATTAATTTTTTTTGACTTTCAAAGTCTTTAGGAATTTCATTTTCAAGCGTGATAATATTTGTTAATGTCTTAAAACAGTCTTTATATGGAAATATTTTTATTGGAATAATATATTTTGAAATTTTTAGGGCATGAGCATCAACACCTGCAATTGCAGGAATTATATTTTCAGATTTTTTATTTAATTCATCCCACCATTTTAGAGTTTCTTTGTGTGGACCTTGGATTAATTTATGTCTAAAAAAGTATGAATAAGCTATTTTGAAAATATTTGTCTCATCATAATCATCTGCCCAGTCAGAAAACCAATTCCAAATTTCAATCCCATCAGGAATAACAGATTTATTTGTCCATTTTATCGGGTGTGCTTTATTTTTTCTGTTATCAGCTTCATCAGGGTGTGCTGCAAAACCAAATCCACCTTGTGCTCTTACTTCATCTACAAATTTTTGAGTATCATCACTCGGATTAATTAAGTTTTTTATATCTAAAGCAATATAATGATTTGATGAACAAGGAGAAATTTCTTCCCCTTTTATTACGCATACTCCGTTATAAAATCCTTCTTTTATATCAAAATTATTATGATCTGTAATAATAATCCAATTTAGACCTGCTTTTTTTGCGGCTTTAGAGATTGAATTTATATCTCCTGTGCCGTCTGAAAGTTTTGTATGAATATGGATTGCACCTAAGTAATTAAAAAATTGTTTTTTCATTGATTATTTTATTGAGCCTGTAAGGATTTTTTCTTTTTTAATTTCGATAATATTTTTATTATGAATATTTTCGTTGGATTTTTCTGATTTTTTTGTAAGAAGATTTCTTTTCTTTCTCAAAAGCATATCAATAAATGCTTCCAAACGTGTAATAAATCCGGCTTCCCCTGTATGTTCATCAATTGTCAAATGAATTAGTGGCATCGCTTTTTCTTTACAATGATATGTAATTTCATCTACCATTAATGAATCAGGCCCACAGCCAAAAGCTGAAAGAGCAATAATTCCGTCAACTTTATTGTTTAGAAGATAATATGCTGCAGTTCCTGTGAGTTCAAGTTCATTTGCCCAGTATTGAATTTCTCCGAGTTTTTCAATTGAATTTAGAGAATCTTCTCTTGAAACATTCAATGATGTATAAACTTTTACATTCATTTTTTCTAATTTTTTAATTAAATTTAGAGAAATTCTGTCATCAAAAAGGTTATATCCGTGGGCCATAATTGCAACGGATAATGGTTTTACAATATCGATTGTTTTTTTGATAAATTGTCCTTTTATTGCATTTTCAAGAGCTTCGGTATAATTTATACCAGATTGAGTCATTTCCATAAATGAATCATAGACTTCCCAACCTTTGTTTATTGCTTTTTTTATTTCTTTTTTATCCGTAATTCCTAAAGCGTTTGCAGTTTGAGTGCAAAAATCGTTGAAATTAATATTTTCTGTTTTATCTAATGTAGGTTCAATCATGGTAAAAGGCTTATTTATTACATTTCTGATAATTTCAGGTAAGCCTCTGATTTTGCTGCAATTATTAATTTTATAATCCGTTGATTGAATAGACGGTATAAAAATTGCTTCGCAGCCTTTATCTATCAGATTAACGACATGGCCTGTGAAAACTTTTATCGGCAGGCATGTATCTGATACTACATATTTTGTCCCTTCATTTATGGTTTTTGTAGTTGTTTTATCTGATAAAACTATTTCAATCCCTAATGATTTGAAAAATCCATAATAAAAAGGGTAATTATTATAATATGAAATTGCTCTTGGAATACCTATTTTTGTAAATTTTTTATTCATGTCTTTTGTTATTAATTCAAAATGAGTATACATCAATTATGTAAAATAAATCAAATTTTAAAATTTTAATACTGATTTTGTTAAGAAATTTTACAAATGGAATAAAAATCAAATAATCATTATGTTTATGATAAAAGTATAATACAATACTTGAAAATTTTATTTATCCTAAATTTGTAATTGGAGAATATGTCATGCGAATTTGTAATATTTCTTTTAAAGGTATGCCTGATAATTACGCTAAAGTTGACAGTTTTCTTTCTCGTTCAGCTCAACCGCAGAAAGATGATTTTAAATGGCTGAAATCTCAAGGGGTTACTGATGTTATAAATTTTAGAACAATGAAATCTCCGGGGTTGGATTTTGAGGAAAAAGATGTCGTTGAAAAAGCAGGAATGAAGTATCATAATATCCCGACTGTTTCTGCTTCTCCTGAAAAAAAGGGCGTATTTAAGTTTCTTGATTTGATAAAAAAGATTGCTCAAAATCATGGAAAAGTTCATATTCATTGTAAAGCAGGTGCTGACAGAACAGGCATGTATTCATTTATATACAAATCGTTAAAAGGACTTGGCACTGAAAAAGAAAATGTCGCTGAATGGATAAAAAAAGGACATGATCCTAAAAGATATCCAAATATGATTAGCTGGACCGAAAATTTAGTAAAACAAATTAAAAAATAATTATAAAAATATTATTTAAAATAGAGTTGGAATTTTTGAAATACAATCTGCTGTCTGTTCAATTATTTCATCAGTGTGTGCCAAGGATACAAACATTGATTCAAATTGTGATGGTGCAACATAAATTCCGTTATTTAGCATGTAGTTAAAGTAAGTTGCGAATTTATCGAGATTGCAAGTTGACACGTCATTGTAGTTATAAATTTTTGTGTCAGTAAAAAATACTGACATTAATGAACCTACTCTATTGGTTTGCAGACCGATTTTTTTGTACGCATTTTCTAAGACAGAAGATTTTTTATCAAGTTCTGAATAAATTTCTTTATTATCCA
>USJT01000093.1 GCA_900555175.1 uncultured bacterium | reverse complement strand
AACAGATGCAGCTGAACCGCCTGATGAACCACCCGGAACTTTGTTCAAATTCCAAGGGTTATGAACCTTTTTAAATGCTGAGTTTTCGTTTGAAGAACCCATTGCAAATTCATCCAAATTTGCTTTACCAACGATAGGAACAAGGTTGTTCAACAATTTTTCACTTACAGTTGCGTTGAAAGGAGATACAAAGTTTTCCAAAATCTTTGAAGAAGCAGTTGTTTTAGATCCTTTCAAGTTCATATTATCTTTTAGCGCAAGAGGAACACCTGCAAGTAACGGTAATTCTTCTCCTTTAGCTATTTTTTCGTCAACTTTCTTAGCTGTATCAAGAGCAATTTCTTTTGTTAAAGAATTGAAAGCGCCTAATTTTTCATCAAGCTCATTAATTCTTTCAAAAGCTGCATTTGTCAATTCAACAGCAGAAATTTCTTTATTTTTAAGAGCTTTTGATTGCTCTGTTGCTGATTTTTTTAGAAGCTCGTTCATACTTTCTCCTTAGTTATGATATGACTTTACCTGAAATTGTCAGATAAAAAGTGTCTATGAGAAAATTTTATGACAAAAATAACTGTTTAGCAAGTTACAAGCTCTTCATTTTTTTATTTATCTCTGAATGAATTCTATTTGCTCGATACAAATAATTTGTAAGCTTTTCATAATTTGCTTTTGTCTCCCCGTAAGGAACCTTCATCGCAATTAATTCATCGACATTCTCATTTATACTTGTCAAAGTATCCAATGAATCGCTTAAATCCAAAATTGATTTAACCTTTCTTGACATACGAGCAATGATTTTTCTTGATACAAAACGAGCAAGTCTTCGTATCGGGGAAAGTTTCGGCTTAGGTTTTTTGAAAATTATAGCATCCGTAATTTTTTCAGCCATATTCTTTTTTGAATTTTGTTCTTTCAAATCTGCGATTTCATTTTCAAGTTGTTTTGCTTGAATTTTCAAATCCATGACATCTAACAATTTTCCAAGAAGTTCTGCACCTTTTATTTTATTATTCAAATTGTCAAGAGCTTCTTCTTTTTCCTCAATAAGACATTCAAGCTGCAAAGTTTTGTCATCCAAATCTTTAAAAGAATTGTCGTTTAGTATATTCAAATCATAATCATTTAATCTTTTATAATTATTTTGAAATAAATTATTGTTCATTTTATGTTTCCTAAAACATATAAATTATAAAATTTGTTACTCAATTGTGTAAACTTTTTTGTAATAAAGTATTGTACCAATTAATGTTAAAACAATATTTGGCATCAAAGCAGCCAAGAATGGCTGTAATGTTCCTGCTTCACCAAACGAGATTGATAAAGCTCTTATCAAATAATATGCAAATATGATAAGAATACTGAACAAAAATCCTCTGTTATATCTGACTCTCGGAGGAGTAATTGCAAGTGGAACCCCGATTAATACAAGGGCAATTGTTGTTAATGGCAAAGCAAGTTTGTCATACAATTCAACCTGAATTTCATTTCTTTGTTTTTCATCTATATGATTATGTTTTATATAATCAATCAATTTTGTAAAATTCATTTCTTTTGCCACATTTTTATTTAATTCTTTAGACATATCAAGACCGAATTTTACAACCGAGCTTTCAAACAATGTAGTATTTAAGATTTTACCTTCATTATCAACCGTATAAACAGCACCTTTTTCAAATTCCCAGCCTTCAGGAGAAGTTTTACCCTCATCAGCTTGCAAAACTTGAATAGTACCGTCTTTTGAAGTATCAAGAACAGTAATGTTATGCAAAACTTTATTTTCGCAATAACCTACATAGAATAATCTTTTAATACTTCCACCGTCATTCAATTCTTTAAAAACGAAATTCTGTTTCCCTTCAGGAATATTTTTTTGTCCCAAAGACCACAAAGCCAAATCTTTAGACTGCTTGGTCATAACAGGAACAACAGTTTCGTTTATCACAAAGCTGCATATAGACATTATTAGAGCAAATACAAATATCGGCTTTGCAATTCTATTTAAACCAATTCCGCAAGCTCTCATAACAGTAATTTCCGATTTCAAACTCAAACCGTTAAGCGTCATAACTGTTGCGAGCAAAACTCCCATAGGTATTGTCATAACAATTACCTGAGGCAAGTTCAGAATAATCATCATTAATGCGACTTTGAAAGGGATTCCGAATAACGAAATCTGTTTGATAAGAGTAATGAAAGTATCAGATGCGAAAATTATGGATGTAAAAACGCATACACCCATAATAAACATTTCAATAACCTGCTTCAAAATATATTTATCAAGAAGCGTCATTTTCCCTGAAAATTCTTTTTCTCTTACTTCAGTTTCCATACATACAATGATAATTGAAACAAATTGAATAGGCAAATATTAAAATTCAATAAGAACTTTTAATGTATCTTTTTCTTTATTCTTTTCAAATGCTTCAATTGCATCATCTGCCTTATATCTTGCTGAAATCATCGGAGTAAAATCAATTCTTTCTGATTTTAACAATCTTAATGCTGCAGGGAATTGTCCGCATCTTGAACCGAGAACTGTAATTTCATCAATTACGATTGGAGCAAGATTGAATTCTTTTGATGCTGCGACAGTGCTTTTCAAAACCAAAACTCCGCGAGGTTTTGTAAGAGCTAATGCTGTTTCAAACCCTGAAATTGAACCTGTTGCTTCAACAACAACATCATAAATTTTTTCAACCTTCAAATCATTAAGAAGTTTTGTTTCAACTCCTTGTGCACGTGCAATATCAAGTTTGTTTTGATGCTTTCCGACAAGTGTTACATCAATATTTTGAGCATTTAATGTCAAAGCCGTAATAAGTCCTAACTTGCCATCCCCCAAAACAATTACTTTTTCAAACGGTTTTATATGTAATTGTTCGGTAATTTCACAAGCTGCAGCCAAAGGTTCTACAAAAACAGCCTGTTCATCAGGAACATTTTCAGGAACTTCAAAAAGAACTTCCAAAGGCATTGTAAAATATTCTGCGAAAACGCCGTCTTTTCTCCAAATTCCTAAAGTATGACGGTCAGGACAATGACGATATAATTTTTCAGCGCAATAAGGACAATCAGGTTTCTTACAGCCATAACTGATTTCTGCAACAACTCTTTTGCCTAAAAGTGATTGATCTTCGTCATTAATTTCTTCGACAATACCGACAGCTTCGTGTCCTAAAATTCCCTTATAGCCCATATAACCTTTTGTTATTTCGTAATCTGTGTTACAAATTCCTGCCAAGGTTACACGTATCAGAGCTTCTCCTTTTTGCGGAACAGGTTTTTTATAATCATTTACAAGCTTTAATCCTTCATCAAATACTACTGCTTTCATTATTAATCCTCACTTATTTTACTAATTCGCCTTTAAGATACCAAGTTTTTGCACCTGATATTTTTACATTTACAAATTGACCTGTCAAATCTTTATCACAAGGAATGTGAACTGTTTTGAAGTTTCTTGTTTTGCCGGAATTTATCATCTTTCCTTTGTGTTCATAAAAGCTTTCAACTAAACCTTCCATTTCACGACCAACATATTTAAGATTTGATTTAAGACAATTTTCCTGAATTTTTTGATTTAACCTTTGGAATCTTTCATTTTTAACATCTTCAGGAATAAATTTATCAACCCATTTTGCGGCAACTGTTTTTTCTCTTGGAGAATAAGCCGCAACATTACAATAATCAAGTTCAAATTCATCAATCGCAGTCAGAGTTTCCTTAAACTGTTCTTCTGTTTCACCGGGGAAACCTGCAATAAAATCACTTGTAATTGTAACATCAGGAACCATTTTACGAACCTTTTTCACAATTTCAGCATAAGTTTCTCTATCATAGCGTCTGTTCATTGCTTTCAAAACTTCAGAGCTGCCTGATTGCATAGGGATATGGAAATATTCACAAACCTTATCCAGCTCAACAACAGTTTCAATAAGTTCATCCGTAATATCTGTCGGGTAAGAAGTTACAAAACGAATTCTGAAATTTCCCTCAATAGCATTCAAATCTCTCAAAAGCTGAGCCAATCTGTAATTTTTAAGTTCTTCTCTTTCAGGAAGTTTTGTCGGGAAATCTTTTCCGTAGCTGTCAACATTCTGCCCCAAAAGTGTAATTTCTTTAAATCCTGAATTTAGAGCATCTTTAGCTTCTTTTAAGATAATTTCAGGCAATCTTGAGCGTTCTCTGCCTCTTGTATAAGGTACAATACAATATGTACAGAAATTGTTACACCCCTCAGTAATAGGAATCCAAGCATTTACGCCCTTTACACGTTCAATATTGTATTCCTTAGCGATATTATCTTCTGTTGCGTTTGTTTCCGTACATTCGCAAACTCTTTCACCGTTATTAATTCTTTTTATAATTTCAGGTAATGAATAAATTTTATGTGTTCCCAAAACAAAATCGACATAAGGCGCTCTTGAAAATACTTTATTAGCTTTTTGTTGAGCAACACAGCCGCAGATACCGATTTTAATATCTTTACCGTCCTGCTTCCATTTGCCCCAAACTCCAAGTTGGCTAAAAGCTTTATCTTCACTCAACTGTCTTATTGAGCAAGTATTAACCATTAATAAATCCGCTTTTTCAGGCTCCTTTACTTCGTCATAACCAATATTTGAAAGCATACCGAGCATTCTTTCGGTATCTGATTTATTCATTTGACAGCCCATAGTCTCTATATAAACATGTTTCATATCATTTCCCTGCTATTTATACTCTTACAAATTAATTATAATACAAAAATAGTTAATATATTTGACATTTAGAGAAGCTGATATTATCATTTATTTAGATGGTCTTAAAAGGGTGTATATTATATGGGACAAAAAAAGAAAAATGTTCTCATGCTTTTGCATGAAAGGACAGAAAAATTTGCTGATAAAGTTGCCTTAGGAATGAAAACTCAATATGGTTGGAAAGAATTTACGTATAGAGGCATAGGACTTTTATCAAGAAAACTTGCTTATTATCTTTTAACTAAACTCAATGTAAAAAAAGGTGACAGACTTGCAATTCTTTCAGAATCAAAACCTGAATACGGTGCTTGCGTCTTTGCATCGGTAATTTCAGGAATGATTACAGTTCCGCTGGATACTAAACTCACAAAATTTGAGCTGAAATCAATACTTACAGATTGCGAGCCTTCCGTAATACTTGTATCTAAAAAATACATAGATATGGCAAAAGCCCTGAAAGAAGAAATCCCATCATTAAAAGAAATTCTTGTAATAGATGAACCCTCATACAGTTTCAGTGAAAAAAGTATTTATCAACTTGAAGATAATTACGATTACAAATGGAGTTTGAGAAGCTCAAAAGCAACAGCATTCATTATCTACACATCAGTCACAACAGGTTGCCC
>USJT01000092.1 GCA_900555175.1 uncultured bacterium | reverse complement strand
CGCTATTTTTTGTATAAAAGGGATTTATATGTAATTTAACGGGACATTTTATCTGAACGCATAAAAAGATTATTCGGCAAAGTTGGCTTTGTGGTTAAATTTCAGCAGTCGGAAAGAAGCGTTAATAATGGAGAAAGTCTATATTGCTATTCCTAACAGGTTAAGTTTATTTGATATTTGTTTAGATATGCTCTCATTGAAGCTTCATCAAACTTGAGTACTGTGTAGTTTTCTCCGTTAATGTTTTTAGTTCCGTCTTTTACCATTCCCAAGCTTTTATAAAGCTTGATGTTTTCAGGTTTATTTGTCGCAAATTTTAAAGTCTTATTGCCTGTCTCTAAACAAAAACTAATCATTCTTGCTATTATGGCTGAATCTGCCCCTTTTATTTCAGCATTTTTGCCCTGGTTCCAAGGTGCGGTGTTAAGATTTCTGCCCCAGACTTCTCCGTTATTCTTAATTTCTATGTTCGCTATGGCTTGAAGTCGTCCATCTTCTGTTCTCAATGTAAAATAGTTAGCGTCGTTGTATAATGTTCTTGTTTTGTAGGCTGGAAGTATGTTTGCTTGTTGGTATTTTTTCGATAGCCATTGTTTTTTGATTTCTTCGGACAGTTTTTCATATTCCTGTTTATCACTGAATGGCATTATGTCTGTTACTTCACCCAATAAGGCTTTGCCTTCCCTGATGTTTTGCAAATAGACGCTCTGACCGTCTTTTACTATGTTCCAAGGCAGCTCAATATCTTTTTTCGGAATGAATTTGGCAAAATTTGGTGACTTGTTGGCAAATTTTGCTGTCAATTTGTCGTGTTTTTCTGCCAATTTTATCTTATATTGTGCAAAATCTCGCTCACCTTTCGGTGTAATTGTGTATGTGCCGTCCGCCATAGAGGCAATTTCGTCTTGAACCTCTTTTGGAAGTTTACTTTTTGGTACATCAAAGCGTATTCCTGCTTTTTCTATTTTTTCAAAGGACTTGTTTATGATGTTTTTGTCAGCAGACATAACAATTCTCACATAACCTTCGCCGTTTGTTCCAAATACCGTTCCCGGAGTGAAGGCCACTTGAGATTTATGCAGTACGTATTTGAAAAACTCATCTGATGTGAATTCCGGTGGTACTTTTGCCCATAAATAATATGTACCGTCAGTAGGTTTTAAGTCGTGTCTTGTTATTAGATCATCATATAATGAATATCCAGGGTTTGGCACTAAGACTTTATCCCCATAATTTGCATAGGCTGTGAATATATGGTCTATGGCATCTGATGAACCTGAAGTTACCATAACTTCTGTTTTGGGATTGATTTTTACTCCAAAACGCTTTTGCATCCAATTTCCAACTTCGTATAAAAGCGCATCTTCACCTTTCGGATTGTTGTATCTGTGCGACCATAAGTCGTTTACTTTTTCTTTGAGTGCTTCTTTAGCTTTTTCAGGGGGTATTAGATCAGGGTTTCCCATTGATAAATCTACTACGGATTTGTCTCCGTGCAGATATCTGGCTTTTCCTATTTCACTGATGTATTCTGATATCAGATAATCAGATTTTGATAACCTGTTTGCGGCAGGTATTAGCCCGCAAAAATATACCAATGATAAGTTTGCCGGAACCCGTTGGAGTTTGGGTTGCGTTAATCTTGATATTGAATCGTTATGTTGTGCTATTTATTACTTTTTGAGGTGTTGTTGAGTTTGAATAAACTTGCCTCTGGTTTATTGAATTCTGGTTAATTGTGTATATCTTCATTTCTTATTATGTTTATTAGTTGTTTTCGTTTTTCTTGAGTTATCTTTTATGTATAGTGAAATTTTTGGGCGTTTTGGCGGACGATTTCTTTCGATGTCATCCAATGCATTTATTATCTGTTTTATATTGAATTCTCTTTCACCGTTTGCTTTTCTTGCTTTTAAAAGATATTCGCAAGCCCTTCTGTTACTGCCTTTTATTTTAGAATATAAGGTTATAACGTCTTTGTTTGAAACTGTCGGTTTCATTCCTTTGGCTCTTTGAGCTGCTCTTGTCTCTTTTACTGAAGCAAACATTTCTTCAAGATTTTTGTTGCGCATTTTTGTAAAACGTTTTATTGTCAATGTGTAATCGATTTTAGTTCTGCGCATTTTTGATCTGATTATATTTATAGCAGCTTCTTTTATTTGTTCTTTTGTGTCCCTTGATCTAACTTTTTTAGGTTTTGTTATTGCTGGTGATATTATAGGAGCTGGTATTTTTTCTTCTTGTTGGCGAGGAATTACTTCTTTAGATTCTATTGCTTTCGGCGCAGTTTGTTCTATTGGGTTTTGTTTTACTATAATAGGACGTCTTTTTGTGTATGTTATGTCTTGTTTTAGTGGTGTTGGTTTTCCTGTACCGAACATGCTTGGCATTATCTGGTATTTTATTATACGGTTGTATTTCATCATTTTAGCTTTGAGTTCTCCAAAAAATATGTTTGATATTCTTACATAGGATTCTCTGCTTTTTGCGTTCATGATTTGGTATGGTGTTATATAATATTTGTTGTTCAGATTGTTTACTAATATATCGCGTATTTTTTCTGGTTCGTCTAACAAATGATTATTACTGTTTATTATATTTATGAAATTTTTAGATTTCTTTAGAAGTGTGTCTGAACCAAAACTGTTTATGTAATACATAAATTCATTTATTGGTTGTGCTAGTAACGCGCTGTTATTTTGTCTAAGGTCTTTGTATAGCTCCTTAGAAGCTTTGTTTTTGTCAATTTCCTCAAAAAATGCTTTAATATCCGAATAAGAATTGTTTTCAGGTTTTGTGTTTGATACTAAAAAGTATTTTCTGTTATCGTAATTGTCTTTGTTTGTTGTTTCTAATAAATATTTAAAGAATGATTTATCTTGTTCTGTTATAGTTTCATTTGGCTTAAATAGTTTTGTTATTGTTGTGTACGGCTCTGACAATAATTTTATTCCTTCAAGTGTTATGTTTTTTGTATCACTATCTTGAGGAAGCACTCGCATTATGTGTGGGTTTTCTTTGAGAGATTTGTATTTAAGTTGTTTATTTATTTCTGCCGGAGAAAATGTTGGTTTTTTCCTACTTAATTCTTTGTTTAAACCTTCTATAAAATCTTTGTTTTGGTGGTTTAAGATAATATAAGATTTGAATTTGTCAAAGTTTTTGAGTAATTTCTTGCTATTGTTTATGTGTAAAATTGATGCAATGTCGTTTGGGTTTATATTTACTCCACTATCTTGTAGTGATTGTAATTTTAAATAGAGTTGCCCTTGAGAATCTTTTTTTATGGTATTTAAGAGTTTTAGTACATTATCAAAAGAATAATTGTTATTATGAATTATCGAAAAATACCATCTGTGAGGATTTTTAATTGATTTATATGTATTTATAGTTTCTTCCAGCTTGTTTGTATTATCAAATAATTCCGAATGATTGAAACTCTCTGTATTGTAACGTTCAGCTAGTTGGTACAAGAAGGAATTTCTCTTGCCGTTGTTTCCTCTTATAAGTTTGATTATAGGTTTGCTATTATAATTATTGAAGAATAAACTTACTTGTTTTGCAAAGTTATCTCTTGCCATCTTTTCTGTTGGGGAAATGAAGAGGTCTCTAGCTGCACTTAGGTTTAGTCCTGTGAAATTTGGGGTTGTGTTGTTTAAATTTTGTCTTTTCTTGTTGTAATAATTAATATTGTTTATTTGTTGTATTTTCATAACTGCCTCATTTTATAAATCCTTTTGTATAAATTCCCTAAATATATTTTTTTGCTTTTATGTGAATAAATATTACACAGTCTATTTTATAATAAAGAATGTAAGTCGTGTATTATTGACATATAAAACAGATGGGATTCCGAAATAAATTCGGAATGACGGTATGTAAGATAATAGAATAATCCTGTCATCCTGAACTTGTTTCAGGATCTACCTTAAACAAAACGATATATAAAATAGATGAGATTTTGAACTAAATTCAAAATGACGATAATTTGTGTATTTAAATATCACTCTTACTAAAAACAGAAAAATAATTATTGTTTAAAGATAATAACCAAAAGCAGTCAAAAGCGCTTGACAATAATTAGATATCTAACTACAATTGTTTGGTAATACTATTTGGAAATTTTTATGAAACAGGCACTTTCTTTAATATCAAAAATTCATGAAAAAGGTGACAAGTTTATCGTTGAGCAATTGAATGCAAACGGGATAAAAGAGCTTGTGCCAAGTCATGGAGATATTCTTGCCGTACTTTATCAGCATAAAAAATTGACTATGAAAGAAATTGCACAAAAAATTAATCGTACAAAGCCGACGGTAACAGTCTTGGTTAATAAGTTGGAAAAACTCGGATTTGTAAAACGTGAAAAATCTTCTGAAGATAGCAGGCTTACATACATTTTGACAACTCAAAAAGGCGATGAATTCAAACCTGTGTTTGAAAAAATTTCAAAAGATTTAAACAAAATGTTATATAAAAATCTTTCGGAACAAGAAGCAAATCTACTTGATAGTCTTCTTAAAAAAATGATGTAAAAATTTTTATCAAAATAGTTAGATATCGAATGTTTATATAATTTTGAAGGGTGAAGGAAAGATGACAATAGACGGTGAAGCTGTGGATGTAAAAGAAGGTTCTGTTGTCAAAGTTGCACCGGAAGCTTCCAGAACTATTGAAAATTCATCAGATAATGAATTTCAATTTATTTGTGTACAAGCAAAAGCAAATTCACTAGAGCAATACGGTTTTGGTGACGGTGAGATATGTTAGGAATATAAAAAAATCGGAGTAAATATTTACTCCGATTTTTTAAATAGAGTATTTTGTATAGCAAAAAAAAATTTGTTTGAGTTTTATTTTATCCGAAAGGATTTTATATGCGTATACAAAATAATTCTTCAATAAATTTTCAAGCAAGTGTTTCTAATGATGTATTACATCAATTAAATCTTCAATTAAGGGCTTGTCGGAGTAGGGCAAAAAGTAAAGCTATTATAGATGAAAAATTAAAGAATATAGGTAATTGGGGCGATCCTAAATCAAGTATTGTTATATTACGAGATTTTTGTGGTAATTGTCATTTGGGTTTGCAATATGTAATAAAACCAATGTTAAAAGTTTCTTGGGAAATACAAAATTTGAAAGCTAAAAAAGAATTAACTCAATTTTTAGCTTTAAAAGAATCTCATATTGTTGAAACAGAAAATACTATAAAATATTTATATTCAAAATATGGTACAGCAATTTTTGACAAATATGGAAGAAGATAAAAATTCATTTTTTTTCTTTTAAATTAATAAGATTTTAATTCTTTCTTCCAAGTTATATAAAAGTAAATTGCTAATATAAAATATACTCCCCACATTAAGACGGTAGAATATACTTTTGTGCCGTGTAT